>JAKZYK010000474.1:0-16983 GCA_047514485.1 Gammaproteobacteria bacterium | reverse complement strand
GCCGGGGTGGACGCTCGCGAGAACAGCAGGATATCGGATCGGCCCGAAGCGGAGACCTCCAGCACGACGACGGCCCTGTGCGCGAGATGCACGACCGGCGGCTCGACCGCCGCAAGGCCACTGTCCGCGACGACGGCCGTCCATGCATCGCCGTCGAACCTGAGCTCGCGATACCGGCCGGCCGCCCTCCCCGGCGCCATGCGCGCCGCGAGCACGGCGACTCCCCCGGCCGCCTCAATGCCCCCCGCGATGCCCGCACAGATCACGGCGCCGCAGAGCGCTCCCAGCGACAACAGGTCGATCACCCGATCACGGGTGACGCGAATGGTGAACGTCTGACGGAGGACAGTCATCACGCATGTCTTCCCACACCGTATCGAGACGTTATCACGGCATGGCGTAGACTTGGGTCGGACGTGAGGCGGGCGTGAGGCGTTGCTTGTGTACGCGCCGAGCGTCATAATTTTTTGCAATGCACAACGTCGATATACGTGAACCGAACATGGCTCGGAGCCGACCGCTTTCGCCGCATCTCCAAATCTACCGCCTGCCGCTTTCGGCGCTGATGTCCATCTCTCATCGGGCGACCGGGGTGCTGCTCACCGCCGGGAGTCTCATGCTCGTCTATTGGGTCGCCGCGGTCGCGAGCGGTCCCGATGCCTTCGCCGGCGCCCAGGCGCTGCTCGGCTCGCTCCCGGGGCGGGCGTTGCTGCTCGTCATCACGTTCTCGCTCTTCTACCACCTCGGGAACGGGATCCGGCATCTCTTCTGGGACGCCGGGCTCGGGTTCGACTTGCGCACCGCTCACGCGAGCGGGGTCCTGGTCATCGTCGCTGCGATCGTCCTCACCCTGATCGCATGGGCGCTCGGCTACGCGATGCGCTGATCCGGTGAGGAGCTTTCCGGTGGATCTTCGAACTCCTATCGCCCGTGCCCGCGGTCTCGGATCCGCGAAGGACGGGACGCGCCACTGGTGGATGCAGAGAATCACCGCGATCGCGCTGATCCCGCTCTCCGTATGGCTCGTGGGGTCACTCGTCGCAATCGGCGCCGCGGATCATGCGCAGACGGTGCACTGGATCCGCTCGCCGGCGGTCAGCATCGCTCTCCTCCTGACCATCGCCGCCCTCTTCCACCATGCGCAACTCGGCATGCAGGTCATCATCGAGGACTACGTTCACGCCGAGTGGAAGAAACTCACCGCACTAATCGCCGTCAAGCTGCTCGCGATCACAATCGCGGCGACCGCCGCGTTCAGCGTGCTCAAGATCTCTCTCGGGAGCTGAATCCGTGTCATCGGCCTACCCCATCGTCGATCACGAGTACGATGTCGTCGTTGTCGGCGCCGGTGGCGCAGGGTTGCGGGCAACACTCGGCCTCGCCGCGCAGGGGCTGTCCACCGCCTGCGTGACCAAGCTCTTTCCCACTCGCAGCCACACCGTCGCGGCCCAGGGTGGCATCAGTGCCGCGCTCGGCAACATGGGCGAGGACGATTGGCGCTGGCACATGTACGACACCGTGAAGGGCTCCGACTGGCTCGGCGATCAGGACGCGATCGAGTACATGTGCCGCGAGGCGATCCCGGCCGTGATCGAGCTCGAGCACTTCGGAGTCCCGTTCTCGCGCACCGAGGACGGGCGGATCTATCAGCGTCCGTTCGGCGGAATGACCACGCACTACGGCGAAGGCACGGCCCAGAGGACCTGCGCGGCGGCGGACCGCACCGGCCACGCGATCCTGCATACGCTCTATCAGCAGAGCCTGCGCCACGACGCCGAGTTCTTCATCGAGTACTTCGCGATCGATCTGCTCATGGACGACGACGGCGCCTGCCGCGGGGTCCTCGCCTGGAATCTCGACGACGGAACCCTGCACCGGCTGCGCGCCCACATGACGGTGCTCGCGACCGGCGGCTACGGACGGACGTACTTCTCCTGCACCTCCGCACACACGTGCACCGGCGACGGCAACGCGATGGCGCTTCGAGCCGGCCTGCCTCTGCAGGACATGGAGTTCGTCCAGTTCCACCCGACCGGGATCTACGGCTCCGGCTGCCTTATCACCGAGGGTTCGCGGGGCGAAGGCGGCTATCTGACGAATTCCGAAGGCGAGCGGTTCATGGAACGCTACGCCCCCAACGCGAAGGATCTCGCGTCGCGCGACGTCGTCAGCCGCGCGATGACGGTCGAGATCCGCGAAGGACGCGGGGTCGGCGAGAACAAGGATCACATCTTCCTGCATCTGGAGCACCTCGGACCCGAGGTGATCCGGGAACGGTTGCCGGGGATCTCCGAGACCGCGAGGATATTCGCGGGCGTCGACACCTCGCGCGAGCCGATCCCGGTCCTCCCGACCGTGCACTACAACATGGGCGGGGTCCCGACCAACTTCCACGGCGAGGTAGTGACCCTCGACGGAGACGATCCGGACTCGGTCGTCCCCGGTTTGATGGCGATTGGAGAGTGCGCCTGCGTCTCGGTGCACGGCGCGAACCGGCTCGGCTCGAACTCGCTGCTCGACCTCGTGGTATTCGGCCGAGCGGCCGCGAAACGCTGCGCCGAACGCGTCGAGGCAGGCAGCGCCCACGCGCCGCTCCCCCCCGAGGCCGAAGACCGCATCCTCGCCCGGTTCGATCGGCTGCGGCACGCACGGGGAAGCGAGCCAACCGCGGCGTTGCGGCTCCGGATGCAGCGCGTGATGCAAGACAACGCCGCGGTGTTCCGCACCGGCGATACGCTCGGCGAGGGATGCCGTCTCATCAGCGACGTGCAGGCGGCGTTCGCTGGCGTGCGCGTCGAGGATCGCAGCCTCGTGTGGAACTCGGATCTCGTCGAGACCCTCGAGCTCGACAACCTGCTCGGACAGGCAGTAGTGACGATGTTCTCGGCGGCGAACCGCACCGAGAGTCGCGGCGCCCACGCGCGGGAAGACTATCCGGACCGCGACGACGACCGGTGGCTGAAGCACACCCTCGCGTGGCTCGAAGGACAGGGCGGCGCCCCGCGAATCGGCTATCGGCCGGTCCACATGTACACCCTGACCAACGATACGAAGGTCATACCGCCCAAGGCACGCATCTACTGAAGAGGCATCGCGCATGGCGCAGTTCACACTCCCGGCAGACTCGGCCGTCCGAGAAGGCAGGACTTGGCCGGCCCCCGGCGATGCGAGGCAGCCGAAGACGTTCGTCGTCTACCGCTACAACCCGGACTCCGACGAGAACCCGCGGCGTGATCGCTACACTATCGATCTGGCGAGCTGCGGGCCGATGGTTCTCGACGCCCTCATCAAGATCAAGAGCGAGATCGACTCGACCCTGACTTTCCGGCGGTCCTGCCGGGAGGGGATCTGCGGCTCCTGCGCGATGAACGTCGGTGGGCGGAACACCCTCGCGTGCATCAGCGCGATCGAGGACTTCTCCGGAGCCGTCGCCATCCACCCGCTGCCACACCTGCCGGTGGTGAAGGATCTCGTGCCGGACATGACGCATTTCTACGCACAGCACGCCTCGATCAAGCCGTGGATACGTGCGCTGTCACCGCCGGCGCCGGATCGCGAGCGGCTCCAGTCGAAGGAGGAGCGCGAGAAGCTCGACGGGCTCTACGAATGCATCCTCTGCGCGTGCTGCTCCACGAGCTGCCCGAGCTACTGGTGGAACGGCGACCGATTCCTCGGCCCGGCCGTCCTCCTCCAGGCCTACCGGTGGCTCACCGACAGCCGGGACGAGGCGGCCGGGGAGCGGCTCGACGACCTCGAAGATCCCTTCCGGCTGTATCGCTGCCACACCATCATGAACTGCACGACAGCGTGTCCGAAGGGGTTGAACCCGGCGAAGGCGATCGCCGGGATCAAGAAGATGATGGTGGCGCGCAGCTTCTGATCGGTGCGTGAGGCCGGTCCGTGACCCGACAGGTGAGGCTCGAGCGGGCGCGCTGGCGTTGCCGGCGCGGGATGAAGGAGCTCGACGTCCTGCTCGAGCGCTTCGCCAGCCGCGCCTTCGACCGGCTCGACGACGGGGAGCTCGATGAGTTGGAGCGCCTGCTCGGGCAACCCGATCAGGACATCCTCGAATGGATCGCCTCGGCGACGACCACCCCACCCTCCGGGATGCGCAGGATCGTCGCGCTCATTCGCTCCCACGCACTCGGACGGCCCTGAATCGAGGCGGCGCGGGCAGGGGGGCGAGTCGATGCGGCTACACTCACACCGCAAACTTGGCTTCAGCTACACTGAACGATGAATCCCGCCGAACCCATCACGGATCGCGACACTCAATCCGCCCCGCCGAGCATCGAGGAGGCAGGCGCGATGCTGGCCGGAGACGCGGTCTCGCGGCTCGACTTCCTCACTGTGCTGCGGGTCTCCGGCGGCGATGCGCTTGCCTACCTCCAGGGCCAGCTCACCGCGGACGTCGGTGAAGTCGGGGCGACGACTTCACGGCTCGCCGCGTGGTGCTCACCCAAGGGCCGGGTGCTTGCGATGTTCCGTCTGCTCACCGATCCCGCCGGTGGGTACCGGGTAGTCTGCGAGCGCTGGTTCGCCGCGGCGCTGCTCGCCCGCATGCGCATGTTCATCCTGCGGGCGGACGTGCGGATCGACGACGTGAGCGACGGGCTCGGCGTCGCCGGCATCGCCGGCACGCACGCCCTTCCGGACCGGATCGCGGCGTGGGCACGGACCGCCGAGGTCGATGATGCCGCCGGGTTCGAGGAGATCGCGATCGCCCGCGTGCCGGGCCGCCACCGCAGGTTCCTCGTCACCGCCCCTCCCGCGCGCATCGCGTCGATCGCACCGCCGCGGATGACCGGCCACGTACGGCATGCAAGTCCCGGCGCGTGGCGTCTCGCGGACATCTGCGCCGGCGTCGCGCGCATTACCGCGGACACCTCCGACACCTTCCTGCCGCAGATGCTCAATCTCGATCGACTCCGCGCGGTGAGCTTCGAGAAGGGATGCTACGCCGGTCAGGAGATCGTCGCGCGAGCCCAGCATCTCGGCCGCATCAAGCGGCGCGCCTACGTAGGGCGGGCGGCTGCAGCCGCGGAAGGCGACCCCATCGTGGACACGTCGAGGCGCGGAACGTCGAAAGTCGGCGACGTGGTCGCCGCGGAGCCGTATCCCGGCGGTGGAAGCGCCGCCTTCGTCGTGCTCAACGTCGCATCCGCGCACTCGCCGACGCTGCGTGTGGGCCGATCCGACGGCGCACCGATCCGGATCTCATCCCCCGATTCCATGGAGCCCTCCGGCTGAGTCGGGTCCGGACGCGTTGTCTTCCCGAGACGATGATGCCCTATGCCCGCAAAGCGCGGACGATACGGTCCACGGTGGTCAACGGCACAGCCAACGCGAGCCGGTGCGCGCGTCATCGCAATGTGCGCGACCCGACGCACAGACATCCGGCACGACATGAGTCCATGACCGGACACGGGACCATCGTCGCCAGCGGCTTCACGCCTGCATGGTGGCTGCCTGGACCTCACCTGCAAACCCTCTGGCCAGCGTGGGTCCGGCGCGCGCCTCCGATACCGATGACACGGGAGCGCCTCGAGCTTCCGGACGGGGATTTCATCCATCTCGACTGGGCCGGCGAATCCGGGCCCATCGTCGTCATCCTGCACGGGCTTCAGGGTTCGAGCCGATCGCCGCACGTGCGGGGTCTGCTCGGGGCGCTTTGTCGGCGCGGCTGGCGCGGCGCCGTCATGCACTTCCGGGGATGCAGCGGCGAGCCGAACCGCCTCCTCCGAACCTATCATTCCGGCGAGACCGGCGACGTCGGCCACGTCGTGCGCCTTCTGCGCGAGCGGCACCCGTCAACCCCCTGCGCGGCGGTGGGCTTCTCACTGGGAGGCAACGTCCTGCTGAAGTGGCTCGCCGAGCGCGGCGACCGCGCGGAGGTCGCCGCGGCGGCCGCGGTATCGGTCCCCTTCCGTCTCGCCGACGCCGCGGACCGACTCGAACGCGGCTTCTCCCGGGCCTACAAGCGCCACTTCATCGCCGATCTCCACCGGACCGTCCTGGAGAAATTCAAGCATCGACCAGGACCGCTCGATCTCGAAGCGGTGCGCCGCGAATCGAGCTTTCGCGGCTTCGACAACCGGGTCACCGCTCCCCTGCACGGCTTTCGCGACGCCGAGCACTATTACAACGTGGCAAGCTGCCGGCAGTATCTACGCGGGGTGGCCCGTCCGACGCTGATTGTTCATGCCCTCGACGATCCGTTCATGACCCGCGACGTCGTCCCGCGCCGAGAAGAGCTTGCACCCTCCATCCGTCTGGAGATCAGCGCCAGTGGCGGGCATGTAGGGTTTGTCGGGGGGAGTGCACCGTGGTCGGCGCGATACTGGCTGGAGGACCGGATCCCACGCTTTCTCGCCGGACAGCTCGACCTCGCTCGCCGCAACCACTCGGATCGGCGGGACTGAAGCACTGCGGCGGACGCTCACACCGGGCATCGACCAAAATCCGGTGATTCGTCTCTACGCACACGAGCCGGCCTACCCGGAGGCACGCAGTGCTCTGGGCAGGGCGGGCCGGCATGCGTGGGCGACGCATGCGTCGCCCCTACCTGTCAATTCGTAAAGCGGGGTGATCCCGGTCCCGCTCACGCCGTGCGCGGCTCCTGGGGCACCGCCTTCATGCTCAGGCGTATGCGGCCCTGCTTGTCGACTTCGAGCACCTTGACCTTCACGCGGTCGCCCTCCCGAAGCTTGTCGCTGACGCGCTCGACCCGTTCCTCGGAGATCTGCGAGATGTGGACGAGTCCGTCGCGGCCGGGGAGGATGTTGACGAAGGCGCCGAAGTCCATGAGCTTCGCGACGCGGCCGTCGTAGATGGTGCCGACCTCCACGTCCGCCGTGATTTGCTCGATGCGCCGCCGCGCTTCGAGGCCCGCCGCGGCGTCGACCGACGCAATCTTCACGGTGCCGTCGTCGCTTACGTCGATCGTGGCGCCGGTCTCTTCGGTCAGCGACCGGATGACGCTGCCGCCCTTGCCGATGACGTCGCGGATCTTCTCCGGGTGGATCTTGAACGAGATGATGCGCGGCGCGAACACCGACATGTCCGCGCGTGGAGCCCCGAGCGTCGCATTCATCCGTTCGAGGATGTGGAGCCTGCCTTCACGCGCCTGCACCAGAGCGGTTTCCATGATTTCCCGGGTAATGCCGTCGATCTTGATGTCCATCTGAAGTGCGGTGACGCCCTCGCCGGTCCCCGCGACCTTGAAGTCCATATCGCCGAGATGGTCCTCGTCACCCAGGATGTCGGAGAGCACGACGAAAGAATCGCCCTCCTTGATGAGCCCCATCGCGATCCCGGCCACCGGCGCTGCGACCGGCACCCCCGCATCCATCAACGAGAGACTCGTACCGCACACCGTCGCCATCGAGCTCGATCCGTTCGATTCGGTGACTTCCGACACCACCCGCACGACGTAGGGAAAGTCGTCCATGTTCGGCATGACCGCCTGCATCGCCCGCTTCGCCAGCCGTCCATGACCGATCTCGCGCCGGCGCGGCCCAAACATCCGTCCGGTCTCGCCGACGCTGAAGGGCGGAAAGTTGTAGTGCAGCATGAACGGCTCGCGGCGCTCGCCTTCGATCGCGTCGACGATCTGGGCATCGCGGGTGGTGCCGAGGGTGGTGGCCACGATGGCCTGGGTCTCGCCGCGCGTAAACAGGGCGGAGCCATGAGTGCGGGGCAAAAGCTTCACGCGGCTGGCGATGTCGCGCACCACGGCCGGGCCACGGCCGTCGATGCGGTTCTCACCGGCGAGGATGGAGCCGCGTACGATCGATTTCTCGACCTTTTCGAACACCTTGCCGACGGCGGCCTCGGGCCAGCGGCCCTCCTGCTCGCCGGCGAGCGCCTCGATCACCGCGTTGCGGACCTCGCTCACCCGATCGCGGCGCTCGAGCTTGTCGACGACTCGATACGCCTCCCTGATCCCGGACTCCGCATTCGAGCGGACCGCCTCGGCGAGTGCCTCGTCGGCGGGGGGCGCCGCACATTCCCACCTTGGCTTTCCCGCCTCCGCGGCGAGCGCTTCGATCGCGCCGATCGCCGCCTGCATCTGCTCATGGCCGAACATCACCGCATCGAGCATCACCGACTCGGAAAGCACGTTCGCCTCCGACTCGACCATCAGCACCGCGTTCCTGGTTCCCGCGACGACGAGCTCCAGGTCCGACGCCGCGGTCTGTTCGAAGGTCGGATTGAGAACGAACTCCCCGCCGATGTAGCCGACACGCGCCGCCCCCACCGGGCCGTCGAACGGCAGACCCGACACCGCGAGCGCGGCCGATGCGCCGATCAGGGCCGGGATGTCGGGATTGATCTCGGTATCGAGCGAGAGCACGGTGGCGATCACCTGCACTTCGTTGCGGAACCCGTCGGGGAACAGCGGGCGCAGCGGGCGGTCGATGAGACGTGAAGTCAACGTCTCTTTCTCCGTCGGCCGCCCTTCACGCTTGAAGAAGCCGCCGGGGATCTTGCCCGCTGCATACGTCTTCTCGACGTAGTCCACCGTCAACGGGAAGAAATCCCGTCCCGGCTGCGCTGATCGCGCTCCGACGACGGTCACCAGCACCGTAGTGTCGCCGAGGCTCACGAGCACCGCACCGGATGCCTGGCGGGCAATCTCGCCCGTTTCCAGCACGAGCTCACGGGGACCGAACGGAATCGTCTTCTTGATGGGTGTCATGAGTTCAACCTTGCAAAAGCGCGGCGGAGCGCCCGATCCGGGCGCGAAGCACACGTCAGGGGGGTAATGTAGGCCGGGACGACAACGCAGGCGATGTCATCATCGGTCGATGGTGACATCGCAAGCCGGATCAGCGGCGCAGGCCGAGCTTTGCGATGAGCGCCCGGTACCGCTCGACATCCTTGCGCCGGAGGTAGTCGAGCAGCTTGCGCCGCTGACTGACAAGCTTCAGCAGACCCTGGCGGGAGTGGAAATCGTGCGAGTGCTGGCGGAAGTGCCCAGTCAGATGCTGGATCCGGTGCGAGAGCAGCGCCACCTGGACCTCGGGCGACCCTGTATCCTGCGCACCGCGCTTGTGCTGCTCGACGATCTCCGTCTTCTGGACCGCAGACAACGACATCGATTCCGTCCTCTCCTGCGAAGGTGGCGCATTCTAACCGTGACCCGTCCGCCTAACAAGGTTCGGGAAAGTCTCGGAATTAGCGACAACCTTTTGATAGAAAAAATGATTTTCGTCAGTCCGAGACGAAGAGCCTGCGTGGCGCGATCCGCCCGTCGTCCAATACCTCGCCGACACCGATGAATCCTGCGCGTTCGGAGTGGATCCGCACCCAACCCTCGGTAGGCGAGTGCGGCACCAGAACCGGCTGCCCCTTGCGAAGATAGAACGCGACGCCCTCGGGCAGCAGTACGCTCGGCCACTGTGAGACCGCCGCCTCCATCGGCTGCAACGATGCATCGAGGGCGCCTGGATCTACCTCGGCCAGCGACTCGATGGCTGCCAGCTCCATCATGTCACCGGCCGTGAAGGGCCCCGCGCCGATCCGGCGCAACGCCGTGACACTCGCACCGCAGCCGAGAGACGTTCCGAGATCCTCGGCGAGGGTGCGGACATACGTTCCCTTCGAGCACAGCACCTCGACTTCGAGCCGCTCACCTTCGGCGTGCAGCACGTCGAAACGGTGGATGGTAACCGGGCGCGGCTGCCGCTCGACCACGATGCCTTCGTGCGCGAGCTGGTAGAGACGCCTACCCTTGTGCTTCAGCGCGGAGTGCATGGGAGGGATCTGCTCGATCTCGCCGCGAAACGGCGCAACGGCGCGCTCGATCGCCGGCGCCGAGAATGCCGGCACCGGACAGCGCGAAAGCACCTCGCCCTCCGCGTCGCCCGTGGACGTCGTCACCCCGAGCAGGAACGTAGCGATATAGTGCTTGTCGGCGTTCAGCAGGTAGCCGGAGAGCTTGGTCGCTTCACCGAAGCAGATAGGCAGAAGCCCGCTCGCGAGCCGATCGAGGCTGCCGGTATGCCCGGCCTTGCGCGCGCGGTAGAGCCGCTTGATCCTCTGGAGCACCTCGTTCGATCCCATCCCGATCGGCTTGTCGAGAATGAGAATGCCGTTGACCGCCCGCCCCCGGGATCGCCGCATCGGTCTTCGCATCGCCCTGATCCTTCAGCACCGCTCGCCGTCGGTCGGACGAGCCGCCACGGCCGTACCGTCGATCAACGCGTCAATGCGCAGAGCCAGCTCGAGGGTTCGATCGTGCTCGAAGACCAGGCGCGGCAAGCGGCGCATGCGGAGTCGGCGGGCGAGGCGCGAGCGCAGAAATCCGGCGGCGCGATTCAGCGCGTCCACCGTCGCGTTACCGTCGGTCTCTCGGCCCGGCGTCACCAGCACCTTCGCGTGTCTCATGTCGGGCGAGAGATCGACCCCCGACACCGTCACCTCACCCACCCTCGGGTCCGCCACCTCGTGGGCGACGAGAAGCGCGATCTCGCGCTGAATCTGATCCCCGACCCGGATCGAACGGCTGTACTCGGTGTGTCCCATCTTCTCTCGCGCCTCGCCGTCCGGCGGTTCACATCGTCCGTTCGATCTGGATGCGTTCGTAGACTTCGATCTGATCTCCCACCTTGACGTCGTTGTAGTTGCGAACCCCGATGCCGCACTCGGTGCCCGCGCGGACCTCGTTGACGTCATCCTGGAACCGGCGCAGCGACTCGAGCTCGCCTTCGTAGATGACGACGCTGTCGCGCAGGACGCGGATCGGGTTGCTCCTGCGCACCGCGCCCTCGGAGACCTGGCAACCGGCGATGTTCCCGAACCGCTTCGAGCGGAACACATCCCGCACCTCGGCGATCCCGACGATCTCCTCCTTGAACTCCGGCGCGAGCATGCCGCTCATCGCCTGCTTCACCGTATCGATGACCTCGTAGATCACGCTGAAATACCGCAGATCCACAAGCTCCGCCTCGATGATCCGACGCGCGGCGGCGTCCGCACGCACGTTGAAGCCGACGACGATCGCGTTCGAGGCAACCGCGAGATTCGCATCGGTTTCGCTGATGCCTCCGGCCGCCGCCGCAACGACGTTGACCTTCACCTCCTCGATCGAGAGCTGCGTCAGCGCGTCGCGAAGCGCCTCGACCGAGCCCTGCACGTCGGCCTTGACGATGACGTTGAGGGTAAGGATCTCACCTTCCTTCATCTGATCGAAGACGTTCTCGAGCTTTGCCGCCTGCTGCCGGGCAAGTCGAACCTCACGATATTTCCCCTGCCTGAAGCTCGCGATCTCACGCGCCTTGCGCTCATCGGCGACGACGATCGCCGCATCGCCGGCACCTGGAGGCCCGGACAGTCCCAGCACCTCCACCGGAGTCGATGGACCGGCCGCGGGCACCTCCGCACCGGATTCGTCGAACAGCCCACGCACGCGCCCGAATTCCTGACCGGCGAGGAGCATGTCTCCCTTCGCGAGCCGCCCGGCCTGCACGAGCACCGTGGCGACCGGGCCGCGACCGCGCTCGATCCGCGACTCGACGACGACACCGCGCGCGGGACCATCCTCGGGGGCGGTGAGCTCGAGCACCTCCGCCTGCAGGCTGATGGCCTCGAGCAGATCGTCGACGCCCTGGCCGGTCAGCGCCGAGACATCGACGAACATGTTCTCGCCGCCCCAGTCTTCAGGGATGACCTCGTGATTGCCGAGGGTCTGGCGAATCCGCTCCGGATCCGCGTCCTCCCGGTCGATCTTGTTGACGGCGACCACGATGGGCACGTTCGCAGCCTTCGCGTGGGTGATCGCCTCGACCGTCTGAGGCATGACGCCGTCGTCCGCCGCGACCACCAGCACCACGATGTCCGTCGCCCGGGCGCCGCGCGCTCGCATCGCGGTGAACGCCGCGTGACCCGGCGTATCGAGAAACGTGACGTTCCCCCGCGGCGTCTCGACGTGGTAGGCGCCGATATGCTGGGTGATGCCGCCCGCCTCCCCGGCCGCGACCTTCGCGGTTCGAACGTAGTCGAGGAGAGACGTCTTGCCGTGATCAACGTGGCCCATGACGGTCACCACCGGTGAGCGGGGCGCCGCCGGGTATTCGCCGTCGCCGCCCGCCTGCAGGACCTCCTCCTCGATCGAGCTCTCCTTGACCTGCTTCGCGACGTGGCCGAGCTCCTCGACGACGAGCACCGCGGCGTCCTGGTCGATGACCTGATTGATGGTCACCATCATCCCGAACCCCATCAGCGCCTTGATGAGCTCGGGGGCCTTGATCGACATCTTCTGCGCGAGCTCCCCCACCGTGATCGTCTCGGGAATCGCAACCTCTCGAACGACCGGCGCGGTCGGCATCTCGAAGCCGTGGCGCGTGGGCTGGGTACGTACGACCGGACGCGATTTCTGTTTCTTGCGCCGGCGGCCCGCCTTGTCGCTTGCGACGTGCAGCTCCTCGCGGCTTTTCCGGCCACGCTCTCCACGCCGCCCGCGGCCGTCTCCCCGGTCTCCGCGCTTCGCATCGGGGCGGCGCGAGGGCGGCGACGATGCCTTCTTGCCGGGGGGCGGCGCCGGCGCCTTGGAGGGGGTGGGCGTGACGATTGCGGCCGCGTCGGAGGCGGCGGTCTCGGCAGCGGCGGTCTCTGCAGCAGCGGTCTCGGGCGCCGGCTCGGGTACGGGTTCTTCGACCGGAGTGCGCTTCTTCTTCTCCGGCTCGCGCAGCTTGCGCACCGCCTCTTCCTTCTCACGCACCTCCGCTTCCGCCCTCAGGGTCTCGTCGAGCTCCTGCTGGCGGCGCTTCGCCTCTTCCTGCAACGCGCGTTTCGCGGCGTTCATGCGCGCCTTGGCATCGCCCTCTTGCCCGGCGGCGGCAACCCCGGAGTCGTCTCTCGGCCCGGCGCCGGGCATGTACGCCCGCCGCCTGCGCGTCTCGACCGTCACCGTCTTCCTGCGGCCTTGCGACGAGGCGATCTTCAGCTCGCTCACCGACTTCCGCTTCAAGGTGATCTTGCGAGGCGCAGCAGGCTCGCCGCCGCTCTTGCTGTGCAGGCGGCGCAGGTGCGTGAACAACTGGGCCTTCTCCTGATCGTTGATGCGTTGGTCGGCTTCAGTGTGCGGAAGCCCCGATTCGCCAAGCTGCGCCAACAACCGGTTGACGGGGATCCCGACGACGTCGGCCAGCTCTCGCACTGTTGTCTCGGCCATCTGAGTGACTCCTGGGGCTCTCTACCGCGGCGGGCTCTCGGCCTCTTCCTGCTCGAACCAGATGGCCCGCGCGGTCATGATCAGCTTCCCCGCGCGTTCCGGGTCGATCTCGATGATCTCGGTGAAATCGTCTACCGACAGATCCGCGAGATTCTCTCTCGTCGTCACGCCCTTGGCCGCCAGCCCGTAGGCGAGCTCGGTATCCATCCCGTCGAGCAGGAGAAGATCCTCGGCCGGGGACCCGCTCGAGACCCCCTCCTCGCTCGCGATCTCGCGGATGAGCAGCACGTCGCGGGCGCGAGACTGCAGCTCGCGGCAGATATCCTCGTCGAACTCGTCGATTGCGAGCATCTCGGCCTCGGGCACGTAGGCGACTTCTTCGATGCTGGTGAACCCTTCCTGGAGCAGAATGAGCGCGACCTCCTCGTCGACGTCGAGCTGGTCCCGGAACAGGCTGAGGTACTTGCCCGCCTCCATCTCGTTCTTCTCGTCGGCCTGCAGCTCGGTCATCACGTTGATCTGCCACTTCGCCAGTTGGCTGGCCAGGCGCACGTTCTGCCCGCCGCGACCGATGGCCTGCGAGAGCTGCTCCTCGTGGACCGCCACGTCCATCGCTCTCGACTCTTCGTCGACGACGATCGAGACCACCTCGGCCGGGGACATCGCGTTGATGACGTACTGCGCGGGGTTTTCGTCCCACAGGATGATGTCCACCCGTTCACCCGCGAGCTCGTTCGACACCGCCTGAACCCGGGAGCCGCGCATGCCGACACATGCCCCGACCGGGTCGATGCGCGCGACGTTGCTGCGAACCCCGATCTTCGCTCGTGACCCGGGATCCCGCGCGCATCCCATGATCTCGATGAGCCCTTCGGAGATCTCCGGCACCTCGAGGGTGAACAGCCGCACCATGAGTTCCGGCGCGGTCCGACTCACGAACAATTGAGGGCCACGTACCTCCGCGCGCACTTCCTGCAGATAGCTACGGAGCCGGTCTCCCGGACGCACGATCTCGCGCGGGATGACCTCCTCGCGGCTGACGATCGCCTCGGCGTTGCCGCCCAGATCGAGGATGATGCTGCCTCGTTCCAGGCGCTTGACGACCCCGGTCACCATCTCGCCGACCCGGTCCTGATACGCCTCGATGACCTGCGCGCGCTCAGCCTCGCGGACCTTCTGCACGATGACCTGCTTGGCGGTCTGCGCGGCGATCCGGCCGAACACCACCGACTCGATCGGATCTTCGACGAAATCCCCGACCTCGAGCCCCGGCATCCGGACGGATGCATCGCTGTAGAGAAGCTCCCGGTTCGGGTCGAAGACACGAGGACCGGCCGGCTCATCGACGTCGCCTTGGGCGTCGCCATCGTCCTCGCGCGGCGGAGCCTCGGCGAGCAGCGTCTCGAGTGCAGCATCGGCCTCTTCCTGGGTGAAAACCACGGCCGCGTCATCGACGATCTCCCATCGCCGGAACGTCTCGTAATCGCCGGTCTCGCGATCGATGCTCACCCGCACGTCGAGCTCATCGGGATGGCGTTTGCGGGTCGCGCTTGCGAGAGCGGCTTCGATCGCTTCGAAGATGATCTCTTTCGCAACGCCCTTCTCGGCCGAGACGACCTCGACGACGTTCAGAATCTCTTTGCTCATATCACGCGCCCGTGCGGTGAATCGCCGGTTGACGATTCTGAATCAGTTTCACCATTGCGGCACCAGCCTCGCGCTGTCGATCTCCGAGATTGCGAAGCGATGCTCGATGCCGTGCTCATCGACGAGAACCACCCCGTCTTCGTATCCGCCGAGAGTGCCGGTGAAACGACGTTGCCCCGCGATCGGTCCGTGCAAAGTCACTTCCAGGCAGGCGCCCGCAAAGCGGGCGAAGTCGCGCTCGACGAACAACGGACGGTCCAGGCCGGGCGACGAGACCTCGAGGTCGTACTCGCCGGGCATCGGATCCTCCACGTCGAGCAACCCGTTGACCCGATGGCTCACCTGTGCGCAGTCGTCCACCGTCACCCCTTCGTCATGGTCGATATAGACCCGGATCAGGCCCCGTGAGCGCCCGCCACGCCACTGCACGCCGACCAGCTCGAACCCGAGCGAGGTCACCGTGGGCTCGATCAGCTCGTACAGCCGCGTCTCTCGTTCGCGCATCCCGTCGTCTACTGTGAGACAACCGGCCAATACTTCAGCGCCGCGACCTCACTCGCGCCGTCCCCGTCCTTGGCCGGTCCCCGCCTCCCCCGCCTGTCGGCCGGGAAAAGGCAAGACACTCTCTCCGCTCGACACCATGCCAGCTTCAAAAACGGAAAAGTGGGCGCACGGCCCACTTTTCCACTCCATCTCCATTCGGCGACTCCGTCACGCCGCCACAAAAAAACCCCTCGAAAGGGGTTTCTCTGTCCGGCTCCGAACGGAGCCTTCAGTTGTTGGTAGCGGGGGCAGGATTCGAACCTGCGACCTTCGGGTTATGAGCCCGACGAGCTGCCAGACTGCTCCACCCCGCACCCGGACCGCCAATGATACGAAGACTCGCGTAGATGTTTCAAGTAAAAGTATCGGAAATCCGCACCGGCAGCCGCCTCGCGCGCCATCTGCCGGCCGGTCCGTCGAATATCCCGGCGTACATGGTCCCGCAATCCGGGCACCGTCCACCGTCGGAGGGTATGCCGGTACTTCGTCGGCGTCCCCGCAGCGGAGTGTACGTGGTCGTGCATCGTCAGGAGGCCGCGGCATCGCCGCGTGCGGCGGTCTGCGACCCGCACCGTCCCTCGGGCGGGAGGCGCCCGGCAACAAACGGAAGCCGCATGGCGCCGGTGCAGATGCGCTCGATACGCCGTCCCTCGCCCCGGCTCACCCAATGCCATTCCACGCCCCGCGGAGCGGTATCGGGGATCGAGGCGGCCCCGATCGTATGCATGAGGCGGGCCCAAACCTCCAATGCCCCGCTCGAACCGCTCAGGTTCACGGGCCGATTGTCGTCACGTCCTATCCAGACGACGGCGACCCGATCCGCACCGTAGCCCGCGAACCAGCTATCGCGCAGGCCATCAGTGGTCCCGGTCTTCCCCGCGAGCACCTGGCCGCGCCCGAGGATGTCCCGGGCCCGGCGCCCGGTGCCTTCGCTCAGCACGCCGCGCAACGCGTGGGTGACGAGGAACACCGCGCCGCTGTCCGCGACCCGCGTCGAGCGCTCGGGGTAGCGCCCGAGCGAGCGGCCATGCCGGTCGGTGACGCCGCGGATCGCTCGCAGCGGCTGTCGCAAACCGCCCGTCGCGAGCGATTGATACATGGCATTGACCTCGATTGGAGCGAGCTCGACGGTGCCGAGAAGCATGGCCGGATACGTCGCGATCGGTCTTGACACCCCGAGCGCACGGATCGTGTCACGGACTCGCTCCAGCCCGACGTCGAGCCCTAGCCGGACGGTCGCGAGATTGTAGGAGTGCACGAGCGCGTCGTGCAGGAATACCGTGCCGTGGGTGCGGCCGTCATAGTTTTGTGGTCGCCACGGCCCGCGCGGGCCGTTGACCTGCACCGGATCGTCGCGAACGAAAGATGCGAGATGAAACTGCGGCTCGGTCAACGCGGCGAGATAGACCGCGGGCTTGACCACCGATCCGACCGGGCGAACTGCATCGAGCGCACGATTGAACCCGGTGCGGCGCGGGTCGCGCCCTCCCACGATCGAGAGCACTTCGCCGGATCGGGCATCCGTGACCGCGATCGCGGCCTGGAGTTCCCCGCGCGGGATGCGGCTCCGGCGCACGAGGACCGGCACCGATGCTTCGAGCGCCGATTCCGACGCG
>JAKZYK010000473.1:0-4371 GCA_047514485.1 Gammaproteobacteria bacterium | reverse complement strand
TCCTGCGCCGCGCGGCTCCGCCACGCGACTTCCTCCGCATAGCGCTCGCGCGCCTCGGTGAGGAAGCCCGCTGCTTTCTCGGGATCCGGTGAGTTGCCGCGCAGCGCTCGACGGGCTTTCGACAATCTGCCCTTGATTCCGCTGCTGCCGGCCACCTCGCTGAGCTCGCGCTCCGCCGCCTTGATGATCTCCATCGCCTGCTCCGGCGGGTCGTTCGCGACGACGCCTTCGAGGCTCGCCAGCGTCGGCTTGAACGCAAGCAGCGCGTCTGCGTCCGTGACCAGCGCTCGCAGATCGGCGATGGTCTGGTACGCCTCGTCGACACTCTGTCGATACTCGCGGCGGGCCTTCTTCTGGGCATTCTGGAGCTCGACGAAACGCGACCTTGCGTCCTCCCAGGTCGCCGGAATGCTCGCCTCGATCGCGGCCATCTCCGCTTCCACCCCCTCGATTGCCCGATTCACCTCGATGCGCTCGGCATCGGTCGCGGCCTCATCGCGGGAGAGCCGCGAGCGCTCGCGCTCCAGCCGGTCCAGCCGCTTCCGGAGCTTGCGGAGATCCGCCTGCTTGCGCCGCACCTCCACGTGCAGCGGCTGGTACTCCGGCAGATACGCCTGCGTCGCCGCGTCCGCGTCACGCACTGCCTGCGCGCCGTCGATGCCCGCCCGCGCGAGCTCGAAGCTGCCCACGTACTTCTGACGAATGCCGTCCGGCAGGAAGCCGGCGTCCATGGCCGCGGCCCGATCGATGTGGGTGCGAAGCTCGTCGCCGTTCCGGTCGTAGTAGGCGAAGACGTACCCCTCGAGGCAGTGCTGGAGCTTCGGATTCATCGGCGGCGGCGAGGTCTCCGAGCCGAGGTACACGCGGTTCGGCAGATAGTTGACCAGGCTCGGGAACGTGGCGGCAACGGCGAGGCCGATGAGCTGCAACACGATGAAGGCCGCCGCGCCCCGGTAGATTTCCAGGGTCTTGACGACGGCCGGAGCCACCCCGCGCAGGTAGAACAGTGCGAAACCGAACGGCGGGGTGAGGAACGAGGTCTGGATGTTCAGCCCCACCATCACTCCGAACCACACCGCGGTGATGTTCGCGCCCGGATCCGCCAGCAGGATCGGGGCGACGATGGGGATGACGACGACCGCGATCTCGATGAAGTCGAGGAAGAATCCGAGCAGGAAAATCACCGCCATGACCACGATGAACTGCGTCCAGAACCCCCCGGGCATGCTGGTGAGTTGCTCGCGCACCAGATCCTCGCCGCCGAAGGCGCGGAACGCGGAGGTCAGCATGGCGGCGCCGATCAGGATGATGAAGACCATCGAGGTGGTCTTCGCGGTCTCGACCATCACGCCCTTGAGGGTGTCCTCGATGGTGTAGGCCCGCCACAGGCTCCAGACGATGGCGACGAGCAGCCCGGCGGTGCCCAGCAGGGCGAGCGCGATACCCCTCGCGTCTTCGGCACTCGTGATGCTCTTGATGTTGACGTCGTAGGCTGCCAGCACGATCAGCAGCTCGGCGATGGAGACGATCGCGATGATCGAGGGCAGAAATGCGCTGCGCTGGCCGGCGGTCAACCTGTACCCGCCCATGATCAGGGCGCCCATCGCACCAATCGCGCCTGCCTGGTTCACGGTGGCGATGCCGGTGAGGATGGAGCCGAGCACCGCCAGGATGAGGACGAGCGGCGGTACCATCGCCAGCACCACATTGAGGAGGAACCTGAGGTCGATCCGGCCGTCGTACCGCACCGGTGGCGCACTCTTCGGGTTGATCAGGGCGTGGACGAGGATGTAGGTCATGTAGATGGCGACGAGAATGATTCCCGGGACGAACGCGCCCATGAACATGTCGCCGGCGCTCGCGGAGACCACGTCGAACTCCGAGGGCATGGTGATCTCGCCGGTGGCCGCCTTGTACTCGGCCTTTCGCGTGGTGCTTGCGATGTCCGCCGCGCCCGCGAGCTGATCGGCGAGGATGATGAGCACCACCGACGGCGGGATGATCTGACCGAGCGTCCCCGAGGCGCAGATCGTCCCGGCCGCAAGCGGCCTCGAGTAGTTGTTGCGAAGCATCGCGGGAAGCGAGATGAGGCCCATCGCGATGACCGTCGCACCCACGATGCCGGTGGTGGCGGCGAGCAGCGCGCCGACGAAGACCACCGATATCCCCAGCCCTCCCGGGATCGGTCCGAACAGCCGCGCCATCGCGACCAGCAGGTCCTCGGCGATCCGGGACCTCTGCAGCATGATTCCCATGAACACGAAGAGCGGGACTGCGATGAGGGTGTCTCGTTCGACGTTCCAGTACAGGCTGCGAAAGTTCGTTACCCCGGCGCTCAACCACTCCAGGGGGCCGCCGTGCGCGAAGAAGGCATTGGTGTCGCCCGTGAAGAGCCAGCCGAACAGTGCGGCGGCGGCGATGGACAGGATGGCGGAGCCGGGCAGCGCGAAGCCGACCGGAAAACCGGACATGAGCGCGAACACCATGAGCAGGATCAGGACGACGAGAAAGACGATCTCCATGGTGATCGCCCTACGGGTGCGACGCGGCGGCCGTCGTGCGTGCCGTAGCGCTGCCGGCCCCGGTCCTTCTCAGTACGGCGACGCTTTCGAGGAAGTAGGCGGTGAACTGTGCCGCCATCGACAAGGCGAAGATGACGAGGAGTCCCGCCATCAGGTACTTCACGTACATCCCGTACCCGCTCTGGGAGATCTCGAAGTTGAGCAGCGGGCTTGCAAGGCTGCTCCCCTTCGTCCACAGCCCCATGGTGAGGATGATCCAGCACAGCGGCACCCCGAGGAGCGTGGAGCCGAGCGCGTTGGTCCACGCCTTGCGCCTCTCGGTGAACCGGGCATAGAAGACATCCACCCGGACATGCCCTTCGTCGACCAGGCTGTACGCGCTCGCGAGCAGGAAGAGCGACCCGTACCAGAAGCGCACGAGGTCGCCCATGAACGCCTGCTCGTAGGAGAAGATGAAGCGCGTGATCACGATCTGAAACTCGGCCAGCACGATGAGGAGCGAGAGCCAGACCACCGACAGCGAGCGGGTGAAGAGGGCGATGATGCAGGAGAGCACCATCAGCGGAATGTGGACGTACTGGCCGCGGAACTTGGACAACCCGAGCTGGATGGTCATGTCGTCGCCGACGAGCGCAGGCAGGAACTCCTCTACCCGCAGGAAGGACAGCAGCGCATCGGCGAGGCCAACCAGGAACACCGACCAGAAGGCGGCGCGTACGATGAAGGCGGCAAGCGCGGAATATGCGTCCGCCCCGGCCTGGAGCGGGCGCTGCTTCGTCGACGCGACCCACAGGATGACGAAGACGATCGGCAGCGCGTAGATCGCCACCTGCATCCAGGCCGCGAGAACCTGGGTGTCATCGAGCGGACTGCGCAACGGCGCGAGACCGAACCAGCCGGTGTGGGAGAACAGTGCGGGGATTCCGGGCCAGCCCCACGTGAAGCTCAGAAAGAAATTGATAGTGAAGGCCAGGGTGATGCACACCACGGCACCGGCGAAGATGCGAAACAGGACCTCGACGAGGCCCACCGCCGCGGGCGTGGCGAGCCCCGCCGCGCCGGCTTCGTGCTCCTTTCCGATCGCTGTCGTTGCGGTCGAAGTCATCGTGGCGATGGCCGGCAGGAGCACGGCGACCGAAAGGACGGCGAGCCGCCGGGCGATCCGGAGACTCCCCGTTGATCATGCTCCCGCGGTGCGGGAGCTTCCATCGAATGCCGTGCCGTCGCCCGGATCAGATGCCGAGCCCGAGCACGCGGTTGCGCTGGATGAAGTACTCGCTCTCCGCGATGGAGATCCAGCTCGCGACGGTCGCCCGCGATGCGCGGAAGCTGTCGTCGATCCGCTTGGTGAGGTCGCTGTGCTGGCGGACCTCCTCGAAGACCTCTTCCGCCGCCTCTCCGAATGCGTCGACGATGTCCTCGTTGAACTTCTTGAGCTCGACGCCCTGCTCGGTGATGAACTTGTTCAGCCACTCGCCGTTCTTGGCGTTGACCTCGGAGTAGAGCTCGAAGTGGGTCTGGATGCAGCATGCCTCGATGAGAGCCTGGTCGGACTTCGGCAGACTGTCGTACCACGCCTTGTTGACCCCGAATCCAACGATGGTGCCGGGCTCGTGCAGGCCGGGATAGTAGTAGTACTTCGCCACCTCCCAGAACTTCATGGCGCTGTCCATGAAGGGCCCGGCCCACTCCGTGCCGTCGATGGCGCCGGAGACCAGGTTCTCGTAGATCTGCCCACCCGGGAGCGACACCGGGGAGGCGCCGAGCTTCGCGAGCACGTCGCCGCCCAGGCCGGGAATACGGAACTTGAGTCCCTTGAAGTCGTCGGGGGAGTTCATCTCCTTCCTGA
>JAKZYK010000472.1:0-5811 GCA_047514485.1 Gammaproteobacteria bacterium | reverse complement strand
AAGCTCCCGGATATCCTCGCCCGCGCGCGCGCCGGCCCGCCGGCCGAGGAGCTCCTGCCCCGCCGCCGTCAGGCTGGTGATGATGTCCTTCCAGAACGCTTTTCCCAGTCTCATGGCGGGTCGTCCGTGGCGTCCTTGTCGTCCCTGTCGCGTCTGCCGCGCCGCGGTCTGGGAGTCTACCCGTCCGGGCTTGGCCAGTGCGGAGAGATCATGTCATCCGGCCGGAGCCGCTCTGCGAGGTTCGGGGCGCGGTGCCTCCGTCTGCATGGACCAGGAAATCCGTGTCAAAGTGCAGCGCCACTCGGTACCTATAGTCCTCTTCTTTGAAGCAGCACATCTCATCCGCCAGGTCGTGACCCTGAAACAGATGAAACAGGTGTTCGAGTATTCGGGCTCGTTATTCCCTTGTCCCTCATGCTTCCTCTCCCGGTCTCGCTGCGGCAAAGAGTTCGGTCATCAAGTCGAGCTATTCTGAAACTTCAGCGCGACGGCGTGGAGAGCCGAGTCGGCGGAACACTTCGGCGGCAGTAGCGGCAAGCAGTTCCGAGAACGGTATGACGCCATCCTCGGCGAAGAGGGCACGAACCGTAGCAAGCTGTTCCGGGGTGCGCGGGTCGCGCGAGAATTCGTGCCACACGTCGGGCGAGGCGTCGCGCAATGCGTTGGCCATCGCGAACGGCGGTTCGGGCTCGAGCGCGCCGGGCTTCAGCGGCAGTTCCGGCAGATGGATCGCGATCGCGTCTTGTCTGGAAAGATAGGTGCGCCCGTAGTTGACGATGAATCGCGCGCCTTCCGCCTGAATACGCCCCGCCACCACCGGCTCCGTCCTGCCAGGCAGCCACGTCCAGACAAGGGCTTCGCGCGGCGGGGCCGATTCAAAAGTCATCGTCGACCTCGCGCCTGGTGGTGCGGATCGATCCCGGCATCAGCGCGAGCTTGTCGTCGATTCGGCCAATCTGTGGGACGAGCGTCGTCGCCTCCGGAACGAACAGATCGACGCCGGTGAGGGCGGCTGCCTCGAACACGAGGCCGATCTCGACCACGGGGTCGCCCTTCTCGATTCGCTGCAGCGTGCTCCTGGCAATGCCGATGCGTGCCGCGAGATCCATCTCGGACATACGACGCTCTTTCCGGGCAAGCTTGATCTTTTTGCCGAGGAGGAACAGCGCTTCCCGGCAAAGACGCGAATACGTGCGTGGATTACTTGACATGTCATTGTGAAATGACCGATTTGACGGTCATAACGGTACTCATGACCTACATGTCAGTCAATTAACCTGACCCCGCCATGCAGACGGGCCGGGACCGCGATCGCCCGGCCTCAGGCTGGTGTGAGCACGATGTCGAAGCGCCCGCGCCAGCCTTCACCGGTGCGGTCCAGGCAGGGCGCGGTCGGCGGGCGGGCCGGAGAAACACGTAGTGTATGGGGGTCGAGCGAGCGCGGGCCAGGAAAGGCAGCGCCGCACCGGCGGCAGCGGCCGCAGCGCCGGTAAGCGCCAGTCTGCGGGTGATGGGGCCTTTCAACGTGAATTCAGAATAGCCCATTCGCCTATGGCTCTTTCGAGTACCGCATGAGAATTGACTTACGCGTCAGTCACCCCGCCCCACCGCCGCCGCCATCATCTGGCGTCCGACGAGCCGGGTGTACAGACCCCCTCGCGCAACCAGATCTTCGTGGCTCCCGACCTCCTCGGTGCGTCCCTCGTCGAGCACGACAATGCGGTCGGCGTTGCGCACGGTGGACAGACGATGCGCGATCACGATGGTGGTGCGGTCGCTCATCAGCTTCTCGAGCGCGTGGCGCACCGCCTGCTCGTTCACCGCGTCGAGATGCGACGTGGCCTCGTCAAGGATGAGCACCGGCGCATCTTTCAGGAACGCGCGCGCAATCGCGACGCGCTGGCGCTGCCCGCCCGAGAGCCGCACCCCCCGCTCGCCGACCCGTGTCTCCAGACCGTCCGGGAGCGCCTCGACGAACGCGCCCAGTGAGGCACGACGCACCGCGTCATCAAGCTCCGACTCGTTCGCGTCCGGCTTCGCGAGCAGGATGTTGGAGCGCAGGGTCTCGTTGAACAGATAGGTGTCCTGCGTCACCAGCGCGACCCGGTCGCGCAGGTCGTCGAGCCGGTACTCCCGCAGGTCGTGCCCGTCGAACCGGATGACGCCCGATCCCGGGTCCCAGAACCGCATCAACAGGTGCGCGGCGGTGGTCTTGCCCGCCCCCGACGGCCCGACCAGGGCCACCGTCTTGCCCGCCGGCACGGTGAACGTGGCCTCGTCGAGCGCGAGCCGGCGGTTCTCGAAGTACGAGAACGTGACCTCCCGGACCTCGATCTCGATCCCACCCGGGTGCGAAGGAGCGGCGCCCCGAGGGCCGAGCTGCGTCACGCGGCCATCCTCGACGTCCGCCGGGCGGGAAGGCGCGCTACTGCGATAGCCGTGCCGCTTCACGTCATCGTGACCGATCCCCTCCGGGCGCGAAGGCATGCCGCCACGCTCGATATCCGCCGGGCGTACAAGACCATCGTCCTGCCGGCCGAGCGGCATCGCGCCACGGCGGTCGACCTCGCTCGGATACGAAGGAGCATCTTCCCGGAGACCGAACGGCACCACGCCCCCATGCCCGACGCTCCCCGGGCGCGGCGGCGCCTCCACCCCGGGACCGTCCCGGACCACCTCGTCCTCGTTGTGCACCGCGTAGAGCCGGCGCGTGGCGCCGAGGGTATCGGCGAGCTGCCGCCCGATGTGTGCGATCTCCGACACCGGAAGGAACGCCGACATCGCGAGCAGGGTGAGCATCGGCAGCATCGCCGGCTCCAGCGCCCCGGTCCCGGCCAGGTGCGCACCAGTTATCACCACCACCAGTCCACCAAGACCGGTCGCCGCCTCCAGGACCGCAGTCTGCTTGGTGAGATCGGAGAAGAACGGCAGCCGCAGCGCGGTGTGGCGCTCGATGCGAGCGACGAACTCCGCGGCGCGGGCTCCGGTGTACTGGAACGCGAGGATCTCCGAAAGCCCCTGGATGGTGTCGACGGCGTGCGCGTTCATGTCGCCGAGCGCCTCGCGGGCTCGCGAGCCCAGCACGTCGATGCGATGCCGGGCGAGGAACGGGCTCAGCGCCACCCCCGCGAGGAACGGGAGCAGGGCGAGCGCCATCGGCCAGCCGAACCACCACAGCGTCCCGATGACCACGCCCGGAACGAGCACCGCGACGAAGAACGGCGCGACGGTATGCGCGAAGAAGTACTCCACGAGCTCGACGTCGTGGGTGGCCATCGCCACCAGATCGCCGGTGCGCCGGCGCACGAGATAGGCCGGCGCGAGCCGGTCGAGCTTGTCGTAGAGCGCGATGCGCATCTCGGCCAGCATGCGAAACGCCATGTCGTGCGCGAACCACGATTCCAGCCAGTGCAGGACCCCCGCCAGCGGCGCGATGATCGCGAGGATGACCAGATACTGCGTATACGGCTCGCCCTGCTTGACCGCGGCCACCGCCAGCGCGCTCGCCACCCCGACCCCGATCAGGGCGGCGACTCTCACCAACCCGAACACCAGGACGAGGGAGAGCTTCGCCTTCCACGGAATGACGTGACGCAGGAGCTCGCGGAACGCACCGGCCCAGCTCAGGCCCTGCGCGCGCAGGATGGCGTCGGTCGGCTCGTGGTGCGCACTGGCGTCGTCCGCCTGCAGGTCTTCGAGAGGGATCTCGCGGCGCTTCGTGCTGCCCACGAGCGGCGCGAGCGGTGCATCGGACTGCTCGCTCTCCTCGGCCTGGGCACCCATCAGCCGAAAGTAGGCGCCGCCCGCGCGCATCAGCGATGGGTGGTCGCCGGTCTCGACTATCGACCCGTGGTCGAGCACGAGGATGCGGTCCGCCCCGATCACGCTCGACAGCCGGTGCGCGAAGATGAGGGTGGTGCGGCCCTGCATCAGCCGGTCGAGCGCCTTCTGGATGACGGCTTCGTTCTCCGCGTCCACCGCGGACAGCGCCTCGTCGAGGATCAGGATCGGCGCATCGCGCAGCAGCGCACGGGCGATCGCGATGCGCTGGCGCTGCCCGCCGGAGAGCTTGATGCCCCGCTCTCCGACCACCGTGGCGTAGCCTTGCGGCAGCCGGGAGATGAACTCGTGGGCGTTCGCGGCGCGCGCCGCCGCCTCGATCTCCTCGCCGGTCGCATCAGGCCCGCCGAAACGCAGGTTGTCCTCGACGGTGCCGTGAAAGAGGTACGTGTCCTGGTTCACCACCGCCACGTTGCGGTAGACGTCATCGGGGCGAAGCCGGCGCAGATCGTGCCCGCCGATCCGCACGACGCCTTCACCGGGGTCGTAGAAGCGCAGCAGCAGCCGGACGATGGTGGATTTCCCGGCCCCGCTCTCCCCCACGAGCCCGACGCGCTCCCCCGCGTCGATGCGAAACGAGAGCCCCCGGTGCGCGGCGCGCCGCCCGCCGGGGTACGCGAACGACACGTTCTCGAACTCCACCACCGGCGCGAGCGGGCCGTCGAGCTCAATCGGCGCCGCCGGCGGCTCGACCTTCGCCCGTGCATCGAGCACTGAGAAGATGCCGTCCGCCGCGGCGCGCCCCATCATCCCGTTGTGCAGCAGCGCACGCAGATCACGCTGCGGGCGAAACACCTCGATCCCCATCATCAAGATGACGAGCAGCGCATCGAGGCTCATCTGACCGTGCGTCACCCGCCATGCGCCGAACCCGAGCACCACGGCGCTCCCGACCGCGATGCCGGTGTCGGTGATACCGCGGCTCAGCGAGTTGGTCGCGAGCACCCACATCGTGCTCCGGAACACCTCGTGTGCGCGCGCAGCCAGCAGCCTGCCGCGCGCCGTGCTCTGACCGAACGCCTTGAGGGTGGCGAGACCCTGTATAGCGTCAAGGAACTCCGCCGCGAAGCCGCGATACGCGAGCGACCGGCGCATGCTGCTGCGCACATCCCAGCGATGGAAGAGCGACGGCGCGAGCAGGGTGAACATCGCGAAGCCGAACAGCAGCGCGGAGACGGGGAAGTCGAGGAATGCGAGCAGCACGAAGACAATGAGAGGCGTGATGGCGGCGACGAAGAGCTGCGGCAGGTACTCGCCGAAATACGTCTCGAGCTGTTCGACCCCGTCGACCATCGAGAGCAGCACGTCGCCGGTGCGCTCGAGCCCGAAGTGGGCGGGGCCGAGCGCGACCACCTGCGCGTAGAGTCGCTTGCGCAGCTCGAGCTGAATCCGCACCGAGGTGTGGTGGGCGACCATGGCGCGGGTGTGCTCGATCCAGCCGCGCAGCACCATCACCACCGCCACGAGCACGAAGGGCACGACCAGCTCGGAGAACGTATCCCCCGCGAATACCCGTGCGAGCAGCCAGCCGAGCAGGGCGAGCCGTCCCATCCCGACCAGGGACGCGAACACCCCCATCACTACCGTGGCGGCGATCCGAAGGCGTGCGCCGTATGTGAACTGCCAGAGTCTGGCGTCGAAGAACATGAATTGGGGCTCGTTTGGAGAAAAGTCTGGAGAAGAGGTGGTGGCCGATCCGGCGCCGGGTCAGACGCAGTAGTCGTTCATGCCGGCGCGATCGAGCTGGCGCAACAGGGCGGGCCATTCCTTGCCGGCCTCGATCAAGCCGCCCGGGCCGTACATCCTGAGTCCTTGCTCGATGGTCCGTTCCTGCGTCTCGGGGGAGAGGGGTTGCAGCTCCGCCCCGCCCGCGAGGGCGTCGATCTGGTGGCGGCAAGCAGTCTCCAGCCGGTAGATCCACACGAACGCCTCGCCCATCGTCTGCCCGACCGACAGCAGCCCGTGGTTGCG
>JAKZYK010000471.1:0-3035 GCA_047514485.1 Gammaproteobacteria bacterium | reverse complement strand
TGTTCGGCATGACCGAAGGAAACGCCCGTACCATAGCGGCGGAAGTAGGCACGGCCGTCGGACGGTGGCGCAATGCCGCGGCTCGCCACGGCATCACCCAGGATGAAGCCGAGCGGATGTCCAGCGCTTTCGAGCACGAGGATCTGGACGCCGCGGCCGGAATATCCGAGCGCTTCAGGCCGAAGTAACGCCGAAACGCGAGGGTATTGATCGCAATGTGCAGGTAATGCGCGGAATCTTAACGAAAAATCTGTGACGCCCTTGACTTGGTACTCGCGTGTTGCTCTGCTATGCGGCGTTGCTGAGAACGGGTAACGAAAATGCCGTGTCGCCATGCCGACGAAGAACCTGCCGCTACACGACATCAAAATAACAGCGAGCCTTCACGAAAGGACGTAAGGCGTTTTCCAACCCCCGAAGCGACCGCGGCCGCGGCCGCGCGGTACATGGCGGAGTTGGTGCGCGAGGGGTGCCGTGCTCGCGGTCGTTTCATCGCCGCGGTGAGCGGCGGCAGCACGCCGTGGCAGATGCTGTCGGCGCTGGGCGAAGAGGATCTCCCTTGGGCGGACGTTCACTTCGCGCAAGTGGACGAGCGCGTCGCCCCCGACGGGCATCAGGATCGCAACCTGACTTCCCTCGAGAACGTTCTCGCCTCGAACGGCAGGATGCGGGCGATCACCGTCCACCCGATGCCGGTGGTGGATCCCGATCTGGAGGGTGCCGGTGCGCGCTATGCGTCGCAGCTGAAGAGCGTCGCAGGCGACCCCCTCGTGTTCGACCTCGTACACCTCGGCCTCGGAGCGGACGGCCACACCGCTTCGCTGGTTCCTGGGGACCCAGTACTCGACGAGGCGACCGCCGACGTCGCGCTCACCGGCTCGGAATATCAGGGTCGACGCCGGATAACGCTCACGTATCCGGCGATCAACCGGGCGCGGGCCGTTTTGTGGCTGATCACCGGGGCGGCGAAGTCGGATGTTCTGAAGCGGATGCTCGACGGTGACCGCTCGCTTCCCGCAGGGCGGGTCGAGGCAAGCGCCGCGGTCGTGTTCGCGGACGCCGCCGCAAGCGCGCTCTGACCGGCACCGGGTGTGCACCGCGGACCGCCAGACCACTAAGAGGCCGCGTTGTGGAAGTTGATGCGCGCAATGCCGCGCCTCGTTGCTACCGCGCATGAACGACGGGTAAGGAGAAAGATGATGCTCAAGATTGGCTACAAGGCGTCGGCGGAGCAGTTCGGGCCCCGGGACCTGCTGGAGTTCTCCGTACTGGCGGAGGAACAGGGGTTCGACTCCGTCTGGATCAGCGATCATTTCCAGCCGTGGAAGCACAACGACGGGCACGCTCCGTTCTCGCTGGCGTGGCTAGCCGCCCTGGGCGAGCGCACGAGTCGCGTCACAATCGGCACCAGCGTCGCCACTCCGACCTTTCGCTATCACCCGGCGATCGTCGCCCAGGCGCTCGGCACAATCGGGGCGTTGAACCCCGGGCGGGTCGTCCTCGGCGTCGGTACCGGCGAGTCGATGAACGAGGTCCCGGCGACCGGCATGAAGTGGCCGAATTACAAGGAGCGATTCAGACGTCTCCGCGAGTCGATCGAGCTGATGCAGCGCCTGTGGACCGAAGAGCGCGTGACGTTCGAAGGCGAGTACTACCGCACCGAGAGCGCAACGATCTACGATCGTCCCGACGAGCCGGTTCCGATCTACCTGGCAGCGTCCGGTCCGACGGTGGCCCGCCTCGCCGGGCGCGTGGCCCAGGGCTTCATCTGCACCAGCGGCAAGGCACCCGAGCTGTACAAGGAGACGCTGCTGCCGAATCTCGACGAGGGCCTGCAGAAGGCCGGCCGCGGCCGTGACGAGGTCGAGTTCATGATCGAAATGAAGGTCTCCTTCGACACCGACCGCGACCGCGCGATGGAGGACACGCGGCACTGGGCCGCCCTGGCGTTGTCTCCGGAGGAGAAGACCGGCATCGAGGACCCGGTGGAGATCGAGAAGCGCGCCGCGGCGCTTCCGTTGGAGAGGGTGGCGAGCCGCTGGATCGTGTCCTCGGACCCCGAAGAGCAGGTGGAGCGAATCGCACCGTACGTGGAGATGGGTTTCAGGCACCTGGTCTTTCACGGGCCCGGCCCGGACCAGGAACGGTTCATCCGGCTCTATGCGGAGCACGTCATTCCGCGCCTGCGCGAGCGCTTCACATGATGACCCATGCAGGCCGGTGTCGCTAGCGCGTGGCGACCGGGATAGGGCCAACTGCAAACGAGCCGCGATGCGGCCGAAGGCGATCCGATGCCCTCCCGAGCGCACGCAAATGATGGCACGGGGAAGCGAGATGGTTGCAAGACGCGACCCCAAAGCAGGCGAAAGCGAATGTGGTCCGAAGATCGCCGCGCAGGCCGCTCTGAATCGATTGAGTCCGAAGAATCCCGATTCCGTAAGGAGAGGCCAGGCGGCAGGTGCGTGTGGCGAGAGTACGAAACTTCGTACGTACACGGACGGATCGTTCAGATGAGCGCACCCGTCGCTTTCACCGTCCCCGTCCGGTCGCGGTGTCGTGGTGCTCGTCGAGAAAGGCGAGCACACGCTCGTTGAACACGTCCGGGAACTCGATGTTGACGAGGTGCCCGGCCTCCGGGATCACGATGAGCCGCGCGTTCGGGATCTCCGCCGCCATCCGCTCGCCGACGGCGGGAACGACGAGCGAGTCGGCGCCGCCGAAGACGAGCAGGGTGGGCGCCGTGATGTCGGGCAGGGAGGCGCTGCGGTCGTAGAGCGTGCTGGCCTCGAGCGCCTTGATGTAGGACTCCTTGTGCAGCATCGTCATGCTCTCGACGACGCGCTGGAAGTGGGCATCGGTCGCCCGCGGGCCGATGAGCGTCTTCGCCACCACCGGTGCGATGTCCTTCGGCTCCTTGCCGGAGACGAGCGGCTCCTTGCGGATGCGGATGAACTCCGCGCGCTTCTCCGGGGTGAGCGACGCATCGAAGCCGGGAAAGGTCGCGCAGAGGACGAGCGGCGCGACGCGGTCCGGAG
>JAKZYK010000470.1:0-10938 GCA_047514485.1 Gammaproteobacteria bacterium | reverse complement strand
CGTCGCCGACGCGACACGCTCGCCTCTTCCGAGCGTCGAGCAGATCCGGTTGCTCGCCGACCGTCGAACCGGGGTGGGGTGCGACCAGGTGTTGTTGGCGGTTCGCCCCGATGCATCGGGCCACGACCTCGGGGTCGTGATCTTCAATGCCGACGGTTCCCGGGCCGAGCACTGCGGCAACGGGATGCGCTGCATGGCGGTATTCGTCCGGCAACGGGGTCTGGTCGCATCGGACGAGATCGCCTTCGAGACACAAGGTGGGTGCGTGCTTGCCACCATCGAGGCCGGCGGCTCCGTCTGCGTGCGCATGGGAATTCCGCGGCTCGAGCCGGACGAGATACCGATCGCGAGCCCGCGCCGCGCCGCGAGCTACCGGCTCGACGTCGATGGCGAGGAGGTCCGGTTCGCAGCGGTGTCGATGGGCAACCCTCACGCCGTCGTGCGGGTGCCGGATGTGGAGAGCGCGCCGGTGGCCCGCCTCGGGCCCGCGCTGCAGGCCCATCCCTTCTTCCCCGAGAGCGTGAACGTGGGGTTCGCGCAGCCCGTATCGCGCGACCGCCTTCGCCTGCGCGTGTTCGAACGCGGGGTCGGCGAGACACGGGCGTGCGGCTCGGGGGCGTGCGCGGCGGTCGTCGCGGGCCAGTTGAGCGGCGATCTCGATGCGAGCACGCAGGTAGAGCTTCCCGGCGGGATGCTCGGGATCAGATGGGACGGCGAGGGCGAGGCGGTGTGGATGACGGGACCCACGGCGTGGGTCTTCGATGCGGAGATCGAGCTGTGAGCTTTCGGGTAGAACGCCTCGGCGAGGTGCCCGGCTGGGTCCGCCAGGCCGGCGAACGCCAGACGGTTCGGATGCGGCAGCCCACGGCGCGAGGTTCCAGTGCGGAGACCGGGCGGTGACCCGCGGCGCCCGTCCCACGCGCCTCGGCTCACCGCGCCAATTGGCCGCAGAAGAGCCGGTGCACGACGAGCCCGGACCCACCGGCGAGCCCCGGGCGAGCTGTGACGAGTGGATCGAGCGGTTCTGCCGTCACTTGGGCGATGAGCGCGGGCTCTCGACGCACACCGTGCAGGCGTACTGCCGCGACCTCGCGGTGTTCGCCGGATACGTCGAGTCGATGCAGATTCCCGAGTGGACCGCGATCGACGCGGGGGTCGTGCGGGGATTCGTGGCGTGGCGGCACCGGCGCTCGGTGGGCGGACGCTCGATCCAGCGCGGGCTCTCGGCGCTGCGGACCTTCTTCGATTTCTGCATGCGCGAAGCGGTGATGACCCGCAATCCGGCTCGGGCGGTGAGTGCGCCGAAGGCGTCGAGGCGGCTGCCGAACGTGCTCGACACCGACCGGACGGGCGTGCTGGTGGCACTCGACGGCGAAGATCCGTTGAGCCTGCGCGACCGGGCGATGCTCGAGCTGACCTATTCGTCGGGACTGCGGCTGTCGGAGCTCTGCTCGCTCGCCGTCGCGGACGTCGATCTCGAAAGCGGGCTCGTCAAGGTGCTCGGCAAGGGGCGCAAGGTCCGGATCGTACCCGTCGGGCGCCATGCGCGTGAAGCGGTTCGGGCATGGCTCACGGTGCGCGCGGATCTTGCCGGAACCGGCGAGAGCGCGCTGTTCGTGAGCCGGCGAGGGTGCCGGATCTCGCGGCGCTCGGTGCAGGAGCGGTTCGCCAAGCGCGCCCTCGAACGCGGGATCGGGGTCCACGTCCATCCGCACATGCTGCGCCATTCGTTTGCGACCCACCTGCTGGAGTCGAGCGGGGATCTGCGCGCGGTGCAGGAGCTGCTCGGCCACGCCGACATCGGAACCACGCAGGTTTACACTCACCTGAATTTCCAGCATCTCGCGGCGGTCTACGACAGCGCCCATCCGCGGGCGCGCAAGAAAAAGTCCGACTGATCTCACCGGCTCATCCCGCGCCCGCCATCCAGGCGCCGGCGCGCCGCGGTTTCGAACTCGGGGCTCGCCGGTGCCCGCACGGCGTGCACGAGGCGCCGGAGCCAGGTGACGAGACCTCGCCAGGCTCGCCCGCGCCCGCGCGGCGTGCACTGGGTGTCGATGCATCACGGAGGCGGGGTCCACGGCTCGCCCGTACCCGCGTGGCGTGCACGTGCAGGCGGCCATCTCTCGGGGAGCTATCTGAGCTCGCGCGCGCGGCCTGCGCCGGCGAGAAAGGTGCTCCGGGTCCGCGATCCGAGCCTACGGTGTCCGGGCGCTTACGGTAAGATCGCCCGCCCGCCCAACGCATGTCCGGCCATGACGACGTTCTCCGGTACGACCATTCTCGCCGTCCGGCGGGGCGCCCACGTGGTGGTGGGCGGCGACGGACAGGTCTCGATGGGGGCGACGGTGGTGAAGGGCAATGCGCGCAAGGTGCGGCGCCTGTACAAGGACCGCATGGTGGCGGGATTCGCGGGCAGCACCGCGGACGCGTTCACGCTGTTCGAACGGTTCGAGGCGAAGCTCGATCAGCACTCGGGGCACCTGACCCGGGCGGCGGTGGAGCTCGCCAAGGACTGGCGCACCGATCGGCTGCTGCGGCGGCTCGAAGCATTGCTGATCGTGGCCGACGAGAGCGAGACGCTGATGATCTCCGGGACCGGCGACGTCATCAGCCCGGAGCACGACGCGGTGGCGATCGGCTCCGGCGGGCCATTCGCACTCGCCGCGGCGCGGGCGTTGCTCGATTCCACCGAGCTCGGGGCTCGCGAGATCGTCGAGCGCGGGCTCGGCATCGCGGCCGACATCTGTGTGTATACGAACCGGGAGCTCACCATCGAGGAGCTCGGCGCCGCCGGCGATTGACGGCGGCCGGCGCACCCGGACGAGGCACGAGCGGGAACGATGACGCGAATGACGCCGAGAGAGATCGTCCACGAGCTGGACAAGCACATCGTCGGTCAGTCCGACGCGAAGCGCGCGGTAGCGATCGCGCTGCGCAACCGTTGGCGGCGCATGCAGGTCGGCGAACCGATGCGCGCCGAGATCACTCCCAAGAACATCCTGATGATCGGGCCGACCGGAGTCGGGAAGACGGAGATCGCCCGCCGTCTCGCCCGCCTCGCGGGCGCTCCGTTCATCAAGGTCGAGGCCACCAAGTTCACCGAGGTCGGGTACGTCGGCCGCGACGTCGAGTCCATCGTGCGTGATCTCGCCGACGTCGCGGTGAAGCTCAACCGGGAGCGGGAGACGGAGAAGGTCCGGCGCCGGGCCGAGGACGCGGCGGAAGAGCGGATCCTCGACATCGTGCTCCGCCCGGCGCGCGCCGGCGCCGCCTCGGTCGGCGGAGACGGCGGAGACGGCGGAGACGGGGACCAGTCGGCCTCGACCCGGCAGAAGTTCCGCAAGCTGCTGCGCGAGGGGAAGCTCGACGAGCGCGAGATCGAGATCGAGCTGAGCGGGCCGGCGATCGGGGTCGAGATCATGGCTCCGCCGGGCATGGAGGAGATGACCAGCCAGCTCCAGGGCATGTTCCAGAACCTGGGCGGAGGGCGGACCCGCACCCGCCGGCTCCGGATACGCGATGCGTTCAAGCTGCTGATCGATGAAGAGGCGGGGAAGCTCATCAACGAGGACGATCTCAAGTCGAGCGCGGTGGACGACGTCGAGCAGAACGGGATCGTGTTCCTCGACGAGATCGACAAGGTCTCGCGCCGCAGCGATCGCGCTGGTGCGGACGTCTCGCGCGAGGGGGTCCAGCGCGACCTGCTCCCGCTCGTCGAGGGCAGCACGGTCTCGACGAAGTACGGCACCGTGCGCACCGATCACATCCTGTTCATCGCGTCCGGCGCGTTTCATTCCGCGAAGCCGTCCGATCTCATCCCCGAGCTGCAGGGCCGGTTTCCGATCCGGGTGGAGCTCTCCGCGCTCGGGGTCGATGACTTCCTGCGCATCCTTACCGAGCCGGACTGCTCCCTCACCGAGCAGTACGCCGCGTTGCTCGGCGCCGAGGAGGTCGTGCTCTCGTTCACCCGCGAAGGATTGCAACGGATCGCGGAGATCGCCTGGCAGGTCAACGAGACGACCGAGAACATCGGTGCGCGGCGGCTGCACACGGTGCTCGAGCGGCTCCTCGAGAGCCTCTCGTTCGAGAGTGCGGATATGGCGGGGCAGCACGTGGAGATCGATTCCGGGTACGTCGATTCGCATCTCGCGGAGCTCGCATCGAACCAGGATCTGTCACGCTACATTCTCTGAATCGGCGCGACCAAGCGAGTCATGCCGGCCTGCCACGAGTGTCCATGACCATGGCTTACGCGACTTCACCCACGCCGACCGAGCTGCGCTACGACAAGGCGGCGCAGGTCCTGCACGTCACGTTCGACAACGAAGAGCGGTTCTCCTACACGGCCGAGTTCCTGCGCGTGCACTCGCCGTCGGCCGAGGTCCGGGGCCACGGGCCCGGCCAGGAGGTCCTGCAGGTCGGAAAGGAGCGGGTCGGCATCGATTCCATCGAGCCGGTGGGCAACTACGCGGTGCGCCTGTTCTTCGGCGACGGACACGACACCGGCCTGTACTCCTGGGAGGAGCTGCACTGGCTCGGCACGCACCACGAACGGTTGTGGAACGACTATCTGGAACGGCTGCAGGCGGCCGGACACCACCGCCGCCTGGATGCGTGAAGGTACGCACCCCTTGGGTGCCGGGAGTCCGGCTGTGAACGGGGAGACCACCAACTTCGGTTTCGAGGAGGTCCCGGCGGGCGAGAAGCAGGCTCGGGTCGAGGCGGTCTTCGAGTCGGTCGCCGAGCGCTACGATCTCATGAACGATCTGATGTCGCTCGGTCTCCACCGGGGGTGGAAGCGGTTCACGACCCACGTCGCGCGCGTGCGCCCCGGCGCGCGGATCCTCGATCTGGCCGGCGGCACCGGCGATCTCACCGCGCGGCTCGCTCCGCGGGTGGGGAGAGACGGGAGCGTGGTGCTCGCCGACGTCAACCGTCCGATGCTGGAGCGCGGCCGGGCGCGCCTCATCGATCGCGGGCTCGCCGGCAACGTCCACTACGCACGGTGCGACGCCGAGCGACTGCCGTTCCTCGATCGCAGCTTCGATCGGGTGCTGATCGGGTTCGGGCTTCGCAACGTCACGCATAAAGACCGCGCGCTGACCGAGATGTACCGGGTGCTGCGCCCGGCCGGCATGCTGCTGGTGCTCGAGTTCTCGCACCTGACCGTGCCCGCGCTTCGGCGCGCCTACGATCTCTACTCCTTCTCGGTGCTGCCCGGTCTCGGCCGGATCGTCGCCGGCGATGCCGGCAGCTACCGGTATCTGGCGGAGTCGATCCGCCGGCACCCGAATCAGGAAGCGCTGCTCGCGGCCATGGGCGAGGCGGGCTTCGAGCGCTGCGAATATCACAACCTCGCGTGCGGCATCGTCGCTGTTCACAAGGGGTACCGGCTGTGACGGTGCGCGCATTGCCGTTCGGTCTGCTCGGGCAACTTCTCGACGGTGCACTCGATCTCGACCCCGAAACGCGCGGCGCGCTGGCCGGGCTCTCGGGCAAGGTCGTCGATCTCGAGATCACCGGCGCCGGCGCGATCCGGTTGTGCATCGACGGCGAGCGTATCCGCGTCGAGCCGCGCGACGAGACCGTCGACGCCGACGTCACCATCCGCGGCGCGCCGTTCTCGCTGCTGCGCTTCGCGTTTGCCGGCGATCGGGAGGCGTTGATCCTCGGCGACGAGGTGAGCCTGCACGGCGACGTCGCGCTGGCGACACGATTGCAGCAGATCGCCGCCCGGATGGACGTCGACCTCGAAGAGGCGCTTGCGCAGCGGATCGGCGACACTCCGGCGCACGAGCTCATGCGCGGCATGCGCGGGATCGGCGGCTGGATGCGCGACGCCGGCAAGGCGTTGCTCGCGGACGCGTCGGAGTACCTGCACCATGAAGCCGCGATGACCCCGCGGCGCGATGAGGTCGAGCGGTTCGCACACGACGTCGACGACCTGCGCGACGACGTCGAGCGTCTCGATGCACGGATCATGCGCCTGGAGCGACGGCAGGCCTCCCGCCGGTGATCATCGGACCGCGCCAGATCCTGAGGCTCGCCTACATCAACGTCGTGCTCGTGCGGCACGGCCTTGACGAGATCGTGCTCAATACGCACCTGCTGCGCCCGGTCCGCTTCCTGCTCTACCTGCTGCCCTGGAACTGGGTTCGCGGGACGCAGCCACCGCGGGCGGTGCGGCTGCGGCGCACGCTCGAGGATCTCGGCCCGATCTTCATCAAGTTCGGCCAGATCCTCTCGACCCGCCGCGATCTGCTGCCGGAGGACATCGCCGACGAATTCGCCAGTCTCCAGGATCGGGTGCCGCCGTTCCCCGGCGAGGCGGCGGCCGGGATCGTGCGTGATGCGATCGGGCGCCCGGTCGAGGAGATCTTCAGCGAGTTCACCCGCGAGCCGCTGGCGTCGGCGTCGATCGCCCAAGTCCACGCGGCGCGGCTCAAGGATGGCCGGGAGGTGGTGGTCAAGGTGGTGCGTCCGGGGATCCGGAAGGTCATCCGGCGCGACGTAAGCCTGCTGCACCTCGTCGCGGACCTCGCGCATCGATACTGGCCCGCTGCGCGCCGGCTCCATCCGCGCGACATCGTGGCCGAGTACGAGAAGACCATCCTCGACGAGCTCGATCTGCTGCGCGAGGCGGCGTCGGCGTCGCAACTGCGCAGAAACTTCGAAGGCTCCGATCTGCTCTACGTGCCGGAGGTGCACTGGGAGCACACGCGGGGCCGGGTGATGGTCATGGAGCGGGTCTCCGGGATCCCGGTCAGCAACATCGATGCACTACGCGACGCCGGCATCGATCTGCGCGCGCTCGCCGAGCGCGGGGTGGAGATCTTCTTCACCCAGTTGGTGCGCCACAACTTCTTTCACGCCGACATGCATCCGGGCAATATCTTCGTCGATCGCGAGCATCCCGAACGCCCGCGCTACATCGCGGTGGATTTCGGCATCATGGGCAGCCTGTCGGAGCAGGACAAGCGCTACCTCGCCGAGAACTTTCTCGCCTTCTTCAATCGTGACTACCGCCGGGTGGCGGAGCTGCACGTGGAGTCGAAATGGGTGCCGCCGGATACTCGGATCGATGAATTCGAGGCGGCGATCCGCAGCGTATGCGAGCCGATCTTCGATCGGCCGCTGAAGGAGATCTCGTTCGGGCGGGTGCTCGTGCGGCTGTTTCAGACCGCGCGGCGCTTCCACATGGAGGTGCAGCCGCAGCTCGTGCTGCTGCAGAAGACCCTGCTCAATATCGAGGGTGTCGGCCGTCAGCTCTATCCCGACCTCGATCTGTGGGAGACCGCCAAGCCGTTCCTCGATCGCTGGATGCGCGAGCAGCTCGGCGCCCGGGCGCTGCTGCGAGAGATCAAACGCCAGGCCCCGAAGTGGGGCGAGACCCTGCCAGCGCTTCCCGGGCTTGTGTACGAGACGCTGAAGCTGGCGCGCTCCGGCGAGATCGAAGTCCGGATACGCTCCGAAGAGATCGACCAGTTGCGCGCCGAGATCCGCCGGGCGAACCAGCGCACGGTGCTGGTGGTGATCGGGGCGGCGCTGCTGCTCGGCGCGTCGGTGATCCTCGGTGTCGGCGGGACGCAGCTTCCGATGCTGTGGGGCGCCCCGATCTGGACGTGGGTTCTCGGGGGCGCCGGCGTCTTTCTGGCGTTCGCGGCGTGGTCGAGCGGGGGAGACGATCGATAGCCTGAGCTCACCGCTTCCGGAGCGGCACCTCCGGCTCTGCCAAGGTGGATACCGCATCGTCGCACGATCGTATCCCGAGCGCTTCCATCAGGAAGCCAACATGGCGTAATCAGTGCTCGCTGACGGGCGACGGCAGGTCACCGGGACGTTGGTCCCGAGTCCGGTCTTCCCCGGTCTTGCGCCGCAAAGCCGGGCACGGCGGCTACGAGCGGGGGTTGAGGATGTGCAGGCCCTTGAGGAGGTTGAGCGCCTCGAAGAGCGCGAAGTCGCGCTGCGCGAGCGGTACTTTGCTTTCCGCCTGCTGGACCTGCTTCGCCGCCTCGACGTCGTCCTCTGCGCTTTCGCCCTCGAGGTGGCGTACGAGATCGGCCTCCTTGACACCCTGGCCGACGTCGACCGGGGACACGCGCATGCGATCGAGAGCGATGTCGGGGACGATTCCCCGGGCCTGGATCGAGGTCCCGGAGGGCGTGTAGTACCGCGCGGTGGTGAGCTTCAGCGCCGAGCCATTGCCCAGCGGGAGGATCGTCTGAACCGAGCCCTTTCCAAACGTCTTCTCCCCCATGATCACGGCGCGTCCATGATCCTGCAGCGCGCCGGCGACGATCTCGGAGGCGGAGGCGGATCCCGCGTTGACCAGCACCACGAGCGGGATGCCGTCGAGGATGTCGGAGCCCTTGGCACTGAACGTGAGCTTCGCGTCGTCCATCCGCCCCTCGGTGTAGACGATGATCCCGTTGTCCAGGAACGCGTCGGACACCGACACCGCTGCGTTCAGCACGCCCCCGGGGTTGTTCCGGAGATCGAGGACGAGACCCTTGAGGTCATCGTCGCCTGCGCCCTCTCGGAGCTTGCCCACTGCCTCGCGGAGGCTCTCGCCGGTGCGGAGCTGGAACTGGCTGATCCGGACGTATCCGTATCCCGGCTCGAGCGGGCGGCTGCGCACGCTCGTCACGTGGATGACGGCCCGCGTGATGGTGATCCTGATGGGGCGGACCACTCCTTCGCGCACGATCGTGAGGACGATGTCGGTGCCGGGCTTTCCGCGCATCACCTTCACGGCGTCGGCCAGCGACATCCCCTTCACCGGAGTGTCGTCGAGCCGGACGACCAGGTCGCCCGCTTCGACGCCGGCTTGTTGCGCGGGGGTGTCGTCGATCGGCGCGATGACCTTGACGAACCCGTCCTCCATGCCGACCTCGATCCCCAAGCCCCCGAATTCGCCGCTCGTGCCCGCCTGCAGCTCCTGGTAGTCGTCGGGAACGAGATAGGCGGAGTGCGGGTCGAGGCCGGACAACATCCCGCGGATTGCGTTCTCGAGAAGCGCCGTGTCCTCGATTGGCTCGACGTAGTCGTTCTTGATCCTGGCGAAAACCTCCGTGAACGTCCGGAGATCATCCAGCGGCAGGGTTCCTGTGCCGTTGCGCTCCGCGAAGACGCCCTGTCCGATGGCCAGGGATACGCCAATCGCGCCGCCGAGGAGGAGATAGGTGATCGATCGTGTGAGTGACTTCATATTTTGCCTCCGATTCGCCCCCGAGGACTCGGGAAGCGACCGTGCCAGGAGAATACTCGCCGCCGCTAAGGGCTTACAAGCGCGGCGGTGGTGGGTCCGGCGCACCACCGTCGCGGGTTGACCGGGCTGCCGGCACGGCGAATCTCGAAGTAGAGAGCCGGGTGCGGATTGCCGCCGCTGTCGCCCACCGTCGCGACGATTTCGCCGGATTCCACCCAGTCGCCCGTTTCTCTGGTCAGGGTCTGGTTGTGCCCGTACAGGCTCATGAACCCGTCATCGTGCTCGATGATGAGCAGCAGCCCGAATCCCCGGAGCCAGCCGGCGTACGCGACGCGGCCGCGGTGGATGGAACGGACGGCTTCCCCCGCCGGCGCGCCGATCAGCACCCCCTGCCAGGTCAAGCCGCTCTCGCCGCGAGGAGCTCCATACGAGGCGAGCGAGGTGCCGCTGACCGGCCACGGGAGCTTGCCGCGCAGCTCCTCGAATGGCCTGTTGTCGCGGATCTCCAAGGCAGCGTCGGTGAGTGAGGCGCGGAGCGCATCGATGAGTTCCACGAGCTGGCGTTCGTCCGTGCGCAACTGCGCCGCGCGGTCCTCGCCATCCCGGATCCGTTCGGCCAACGCTTGCATCGCGTGCGCCCGTGCGGCGCGCTGGTCCTCGAGTTCGGCGAGCCGGCGCTGCTTCTCGTCGCGCAGTGCAGCGATGGCCGCGGCTTGTTCGGCCACCTTCGTCTCCTGAACTTCGAGCTTGGCCACGGCGCCGGCGATCCCGCGAATCTTCTCGGCGTGGGCGCGCTCGATGAACGAGTGATAGGCGAGCACGCGGTCGATATCGAGCAGCGACTCGACATCAAGGAGCATCGCGACCGGGTCGCGCCGGGCGAATCGATACGAGGCGCGCACCGCGCGGGCGAGGTGGCGCCGGCGCTCGGTGAGCTCGGCACGCATCCGGGTGCGCGTGCGGCGCGCTTCGTCGACCCTCTGGTGCGCTGCCGCCAGACGGTCGTCGAGGCCGGCGATCTCGCTCCGGACATCCGCCGCAAGCGTTTCGCTGCGCGCGAGTGCCGTTGTGTGGGTGTCGTGCTCGTCGTATGCCTGCGCGATCTCGTCCGCGGTCGCCTCGAGGCGTGCTCGTACGCGCTCGAGATCGCTCCGGACCTCGAATTCCGATTCCCCGAATGCGCCGGCGCAGCAGGCGAGGAGGGAGATCGGGATCCAGATCCGCACGGATCGAGAGAGGAATCGCGCACGTCGCGCGCAGATCCGGTGCTTGGCCACGCGAGGATCGTCGTGTGCGGGCCGGCTCGATGTCAAATATTGATGGTTCGCGGTCAATGACCCCGAAATCGAATCCAGCGAGCGAGCGTTGCGAGAGGGTGCCCATCGCGCTAATCTCGCCGCCCGTCGCCGGGCCGGTTCAGGCTGGTGGGACCCACCGCCCGAGCGCCCCCCACCCGCAGGCGATTCAAGTGGACAGGCTGCAAGAATTCTTCTCGAACAATCCGGGTCTGTGCATGGCGTTCATCGCGATCCTGGGAGCGATCACATGGACGTTTCTTCAGGGTTCGTCGCGCGGCGTGCGCAAGCTGAGCCCAACGGATGCGACGCGCCTCATCAATCACGAAGACGCGGTCGTCCTCGACTTGAGATCCGATGGTGAGTTCCGTCAGGGGCACATCGTCAACGCACTGAACATTCCCGACTCCCAGCTCGCGGAGCGTCTCGGCA
>JAKZYK010000469.1:0-5476 GCA_047514485.1 Gammaproteobacteria bacterium | reverse complement strand
GGCTATGACCGCGCGCTCGATGTCGGACGCCACGACGCCGTCGATATAGGCGGCCAGCACTGCCAGGGCCGCCAGCACCCACAGGGTCGCCACCAGGATGAAGCCTCCCGTGTTTCGGCCGGCGGTTCTCACAGATCTTCTCGATAGTTGGGCACGGGCTCGGGAAACAGATCGAGGCGCGCCAGCCACACCGTGCGGCCGGCCGGCGAGATCAGCCTGACCATGCGGGGAATGCGTTCCCTGGGAGGTCTCCGGGAGTCGCTCGCGATCGGCCAGTGATCGTGCCACTGCCCGGCCGAGTCCGCGTACTGGAACGCAAGCCCCTCGTCGTCCGCGGTCAGCACCGTCCACGGCGCGCCGCCCTCCTGCGCATAGACGACGACCTCCGATGCACCGTCGACGTCGATGGACCACCGGGCGCGGACCGGCAGACCGGGCTCCGCGGCCAGGGCTTGCAGGGTGACGCCCCCGAACGAAGACGCATCGCCGGCGAACCGCCTCGCCTCGACGAGGGAAGGCACCATCGCCTGCACCGTCGAGATGAACCAGTGCTGGCGCCGCGTCGCGAGGGACGCCTCCCGGTGGACGCGCTTCACCGTGGCGTACTTGCCGAGGAAGAAGCCGGTGCCCTGGAGGAGCAGGGTGCCGAGCAGCGACACGAGCACGAGGACCACCAGCATCTCGATCAGCGTCAGGCCCAGGGCCGTGACACGGCTCCGGCCATGGCGCAAGGGGGCGAAAGGAGGCGTCAAAGCTCCGGCTCCCGTACTTTGTCATACCCGACGACCCGTATCTGCCAAGTCCCCAGAGACCGCCCTCGTTCGCTCATCATCATGAACTCGACCTCGTACAGGCCGACCTCGTAGTAGCCGCGGCCACCCGTCACGGTTTGACTCTGGCGAGCGGGCTGCAAGAGCTTCGCCGTCCACACCACGTTCAGCCCATCCAGATCGAGCCTTCCGGCGTCTTCTTCGCGCGGATTGATCGACGACAGGTACTCGATGGCGTGACGCACGGCCGGCATCTGGCGAGAGACGTCATGGGCCCGGGCGAGGGTGATCAGGTTGGTGTTGAAGAGCCCGTACAGCGCCATCGCGGCGCCGGTGAAGATCACCAGCGCGACCATGGTCTCGAGCAGGGTGAAGCCCTGCGACCGGAGGCTGGGGCGCACGCCGCGGCGGTGGGCGCCGATGCGGCACGGCACGGTGGAGCCCTTCGGCTGGATGGCGGGTTGCGCGTCGTGGCGGACGGCGCCGATACCGCCCGGCCGGGGGAAGCCCTTCGGCTGGATGCCGTGCTTCATGCGTCTACGCATCGGGACCGATACGGCAGTACGGCGGCTCGAGATCGATCCGCAGATCCTCCGCTCTCTGGTGATACAGGGTGAGCCCGGCGCCGAGGCAGACCCCGTTCGCACGCACGATGAGGGGTTGGTCGAGCCGGATCTCCCAGCCTTCCGGCAGGTCGATGACGTACCGTTCATGACCCGCATGGGACGTCGGACCGGACGAACCGCCGGCAGGCCGGGCGCGCGGCTCCTCCGGCGCGGCGTCCACCGTTTCCCGCGCCGGCTCGGCGAGCCCGGCCCCTTGCGCGCCGCCGGTCCCGAAGATCACATAGGCCCGCCCTTGCAGCATCGCCTGCCGGCCGAGGCCCACGAACTGGTCGAGGATGTAGTCGCGCTCGGTCTTTCTGGTGACTGCGGTCCGGAGCCGCTCCAGGTTCGGGACCGCGAGCGCGGTGACCAGCCCAACGAGCACGAGGACGACGAGGAGCTCCAGCAGGGTGAACCCTTGCGCGCATTTCTCACCCGTTGTCGTAGCGGGGACATCGAGCCGGCCGGAGGGACTACCACTCACGGCGAGTGAATCGGCACCCTCGGCAGACCGTTGGCGAGAGATGCGGGCCGGCGCCGGGGAGAAGGCCGCGCCGAGCGCCGGATAACCGGCGGCGCCTCGCCCGCTTCCGGTGCGAAATGCAACGGTCGCGAGGAGCCGACCGCGATCAGCTCTTTCCCGGCAGATAGCCGATGTCGGCATCGAAGTCCTCGCCGCCGTCCGTCGAATCGGCGCCGAGAGAATAGAGTGCAAAGCCCTGGAGGTTGTCGACCGGATGCTCATACCGGTAAGGCGTGCGCCACGGATCCAGCGGCAGCTCGTCCTCCAGATAGGGGCCGATCCAGTACGCGGCGACGTCCGGCGGCGCACGCATGAGGGCGGCGAGGCCCTCCGCGCTCGAGGGATAGCGGCCGATGTCCAGCCGGTACCCCTGCAAGGCGCCGCGGAGCATCTTGATCTGCGTCTGCGCGGTCTGGACCTTGGATTGGTCCACCTTGCCGAAGAGCCGCGGCCCGACCAGCCCCGCCAGCAGGCCGAGAATGACCAGCACCACCATGAGCTCGAGCAGGGTGAAGCCGTCGCTCCTCCAGGCCCGCGTCTTGCACCGGGCGCGCCAGCGAGGACGTCGGACCGGCCTCTCGGATTGCGATGTCGTCGACACCGGACGCGAGAGCGGAGCCCGGGGCGGGTGATCGCCCGGTCCGGCCGGCCTCTCAGAATGCGATGTCGTTGACACTGGTGATCGCCAGGATGATCCCGATCATGATGACCCCGAGAAAACTGCCAATCAACAGAATGGCCACCGGCTCGATCAAGGTGAGAAGCTGCTTCATCCGCCGGGTGCTGTTCTCCTCGTAGAGCGCGGCCAGAGCGCGCAGCATCTGCGCAAGCTGCCCCGACTGCTCGCCGACCCGGAGCAGATTGTAGCCGGTCGGGGTGAGCGCGCCCCGCTTCTCGAGCGCCGCCGAGAGCGTGGCTCCGCCGCGCACATCGCCGGCGACCTGCTCCAGCGCCGCTTTGCGGCGCGAGATGCGCACGCCCCGCGACGCGAGACCGAGCGCATCCATGAGATCCACCCGGCTGGTCAGCATGGCGCCCATCACGGACGCCCACTTCGCGGTATCCATCTCGGAGAGCCAACCGCTGAGGAGCGGCAAGGCGGCCAGAACGTCACGGACCCGCTGCCGGACGCCCCGCTGTCGCGACAGTGCCGCACCAAGGACGGCGGCGGCGGCGAGCGCCCCGGCAAGCCACCACCCGTTCTCGTTGAACCACACGCCGGTACGCAGCACCGCCTCGGAGAGAAGCGGCAGCTCGTTCCCGTCATCGAGCAGGTTGGAGAATTGCGGCACGACGAAGACGAAGACCAGCAGCACCGCCGAGATGCCGGACACGACGAGGATCGACGGATAGATCAGCGCGCTTCGCATCTCCGCCGCCATCCGCTGGTCGTAGCGCATTTGCTCGACCGCCTGGCGCAGCGATTGGGCCAGCCGCCCGCTCAGCTCGCCCGCTTCCACCAGGTGGTAGACATACTCGGGCAGCGCAAGCTGGCCTGCGTGGAGCGCCTCCCCGAAGCTCTGCCCGCGCATGAGGGCCTGAGCCATGGACTGGAAAGCGCCGGAGAGCGCCGGATGGTAGCTGCCGCGGCTTTGCGCCAGCACCGCATCGCCGAGCGAGACGCCGGATTCGAGCAGCGTCGCGAGCTCGTGAAACGCGACCACCAGCTCCTGCAGGCGCAACCCGCGGCGGAATGCGGAACGCGCGGGCGCACGCCGCTCGTTCACCTCGACCACCGTATGGCCCTCGGCGCTCAAGCTTCGAACCAGCTCCGTGACGGAGCCGGCCTCCGCCTGCCCTTTCACGAGCCGGCCGTTCCGATCGACGACTTCGTACTCGAACTCCTGCATCGCCGGTCACTCCGAAAGCGTGAGGCGAGACATGTAGGTCGGGTTGGCCGGAGGCGTGACCCGACGGTCACTCCGCGAGCGTGAGACGCGACACCTCCTCCAGCGTGGTGTATCCGTGGGACGCCTTGATGAGGCCGTCCTGCAACAAGGTGCGGTGGCCCTGCACCAGCGCGAACTGCTTCAGGTCGGTGAGATTGGCTCCGGCCACGATCCGGTCCTGGAGCTCGTCGGTCATCGGCACCAGCTCGTAGATGCCGGTCCGCCCGCGGTACCCCGTGCGCCGGCAGGCGTCGCACCCTTCGGCCTTGACCCACCCGCTCCCCAGCAGGTGCGGAGGCAGGGATTCGAGCTGCTTGAGGATCAGGACCGGCGGGGCGATCCGCGTCGAGCAGTGCGGGCATACCTTGCGCACCAGCCGCTGAGCCTGGACGCCGCGTAGGGGCGCCGCGACCAGGAACGGTTCCACCCCCATGTCGATCAACCGCGTGAAGCTCGAGATCGCGTCGTTGGTGTGCACGGTGGACAGCACGATGTGGCCCGTCAAGGCGGCCCGGATCGCGATCTCCGCCGTCTCGAGATCGCGGATTTCGCCGATCATGATCACGTCGGGGTCCTGCCGGAGGATGGCCCGCAGGGCCCGCGCGAAGGTATAGCCGATCTCGGCGTGGGTCTGGATCTGGGTGATGTTGGGCATCTGATACTCCACCGGGTCTTCCACGGTGATGATCTTCTTGATGCCGTCGTCGGCCTCTTCCAGCGCCGCGGAGAGGGTCGTGGACTTGCCCGATCCGGTGGGCCCGGTGACGAGCACGATGCCGTTGCTCGTATGCATCCAGCTCCGGAACATGGCCAGATGATCCGCCTCCATGCCGAGGTTCTTCAGGGTGAGCTCGTCGCGCTCCTTCGCCAGCATCCGCAGCACGATGGATTCGCCGAACGCGCAAGGCACCGTGGATACCCGGATGTCCATCTCCTGGCCCGAGATCCGGACCGTGATGCGTCCGTCCTGGGGCAGCCGGCGCTCCGCGATGTCGATGCCCGAGATGAGCTTGATCCGGGACGCCACCGCGGGGAAGCGCTCGACGGGCTGCGTCAACTGCGTGTGCAGGACGCCGTCGACGCGCATCCGCACCGCGAACTGCTCTTCACTCGGCTCCACGTGGATGTCGGACGCCCCCAGGTCCACCGCCTGAGAGAGCAGGTTGTTCACAAGCTCGATGATGGGCGCCTCTTCCGCCATCTCTCGAAGGTGTCTGGTGCTGTCGCCCGAATACAGGTTCTCGATCGCACGCTCTTTCCTGACGAAGTCCAGCAGGCGGTCGATCTGATGATTGGCGGCCAGGCAGAACGTCACAAGCCGGCCCGGGTAGAAGTAATTGAGGGTTTCGAGCAGTGCATGGTCCAGGATGTCGCGGGCGATGCAGAAGAGCTCCTGGTCCTGACTCCACATCAGCACCGCGTTGTCGAGGAACCACTCCAGCTTGATCGGCGACTCCGAGACGAACTGGTACACGTCCAGGCTGTCCGGCAGATCTTCGGCGTTTCGGAGATAGACGGCGCGCTGCTGCTCGGCGAGCCTCTGTAGAAGAAGATCTTCGGAAATGGCGCCGGTTCGGACCAGCAGCGCGCCCAGCTTGCCGCCGACCGACTTCTGAATCTGGAGGGTCTTCTCTATGTCGGCCGGCTGGACGTCGTTTCTTGCCACGAGCAGCTCGCCAAGACGCTGCC
>JAKZYK010000468.1:0-3683 GCA_047514485.1 Gammaproteobacteria bacterium | reverse complement strand
ATGCGACACGGGTGCGTGTGTCAAACCGGGCGGATTGGAGATGGCGACGTCGACGTCATTTGGTCAGCCTTCTTGCCGTTCGTTCGAGTCTCCGGTACCTGCCACGACGGCCAACGTCGTGCGGCTCCTTCAGGCTGGGCGCACGAGTGCGTGGCGCTTGCGACCGGCCGAGAGCTTGATGGTGCCCTCGGTGGTGAGATCGCCCGGTCCGACCGTGCCGGTCTCGTCCCTGACCGGCGTGTCGTTGACCCGGGCGCCGCCGCCGCGGATGAGCCGGCGCGCCTCGCTGTTGCTCTTCGCGAGACCGGCCTCGCGCAGGAGGTCGTAGACCGGGACGCCCTCGTCGAGGCGCGCCCGGGAAATCTCGATGGTCGGGAGATCGACGGTCACCGTTGCACGCAATTCCGCGACCCCGGCGCGGGGATGCGCTCGCGCGAGAACACCGAACGTACGCTTGGCCGTCTCCGCCGCTTCCATTGCCGCCTCGCGCCCGTGGCAGAGCGCGGTGGCCTCCGTTGCGAGAATCGCCTTCGCCTCGTTGATCTCCGCACCGTCGAGCGCTTCGAGACGCGCGATCTCGTCAAGGGGCAGCTCCGTGAACAGACGCAGGAATCGCCCCACGTCGGCGTCCTCGGTGTTTCGCCAGTATTGCCAGTACTCGTACGGCGAGAACCGGTCGGGGTTGAGCCAGACCGCGCCGTCCGCGGTCTTGCCCATCTTCGCCCCGCTTGCGGTGGTCAGGAGCGGTGAGGTCAGGCCGTACAGATCGAGGCCGGCCGCCCGGCGCCCGAGCTCGACTCCGCTCACGATGTTCCCCCACTGGTCCGAGCCGCCCATCTGCAGGCGGCATCCGTAGCGGCGCCCGAGCTCCAGGAAGTCGTACGCCTGCAGGACCATGTAGTTGAATTCGAGGAACGAGAGCGGCTGCTCGCGGTCGAGCCGCTGCTTCACCGACTCGAAGCCGAGCATCCGATTGACCGAGAAGTGCCGGCCGTACTCGCGCAGGAACGAGATGTAGTGAAGGGCGTCGAGCCAGTCCGAATTGTCGACCATCAAGGCGGCGTCCCCCTCGAAGTCGAGGAAGCGCTCGAAGACGCGCCGGATGCCGGCGATGTTGGCGGCTATGTGTTCGTCGGACAGCAACTGCCGGCTCTTGTCCTTGCCCGAAGGGTCGCCGACCCTGGTGGTGCCGCCCCCCATCAGGACGATGGGGCGATGACCCGCGCGCTGCATGTGCCGGAGCAGCATGATCTGGATGAGGCTTCCGACATGCAGCGAATCGGCCGTCGCGTCGAAGCCGATGTAGCCCGTGATCCGGCCGGACACGGCGGCGGCGTCCAGCGCCCCGAGGTCGGTGCATTGATGGAGGTACCCGCGCTCGACGAGCCTGCGCAGGAACTCGGAGCGAATGGATGCCGGCGGCGCGGCCACGGAGGCCGGTGGGGACGTGGAGACCATGGAGACGTTGGAGAAGGTGGCGGTCGTGGAAGATCGTAGGGTCGAGAGTATAAGGCGCACGAGGCGCGGCGGGGGGTACGCGGGAGGCCGGCTCCGCTTCTGACCGCGCGCTCAGTCGTTCCGGCCAATCGATGCGGCCGATTTGCGGATTCAAGGAGCCATGCATACGGCGACCCGGCGGCACCGCCCGGAATTTGCGCCGCGGCACGCGCTCGGCGAGAATCGACCTCCTTCCCGGATCGCGCGGTCTTCGCCGGTGGCGCACGCTGCCCGCGGCCGCCGGTGCCGAACATCCACCCGCTGGTGTGAAACCACCCCCGCACGGCACGGCCAGGACGGACGAGAGACGCGCCGGACCAACGAGAGACTTCCGCAGCGATGCCTTCACGCAGAGAGCTTGCCAACGCAATTCGCGCGCTGGCCATGGACGCGGTGCAGCGTGCGAAATCCGGCCATCCCGGCATGCCGATGGGGATGGCGGACATCGCGCAGGTGCTGTGGAACGACCACCTGCGGCACGACCCGGCCGATCCCGCGTGGGTGGATCGGGACCGCTTCGTGCTGTCGAACGGGCACGGCTCGATGCTCATCTATGCGCTGCTTCATCTCAGCGGCTACGCGCTGCCGATCGAGGAGATCAAGCGCTTTCGACAGCTCCACTCGATGACCCCGGGCCACCCCGAGCGCGGCGACGCACCAGGGGTCGAGACGACCACCGGACCGCTCGGGCAGGGCCTCGCGAACGCCGTCGGTATGGCGATCGCGGAGAAGGTGCTCGCGGCGCGCTTCAACCGGGACGGGCACGCGATCGTCGATCACCGCACGTGGGTATTCGTCGGCGACGGTTGCCTGATGGAAGGCATTTCTCACGAGGCATGCTCGCTCGCGGGAACGCTGGGCCTCGGCAAGCTGATCGCGTTCTACGACGACAACGACATCTCCATCGACGGCGAAGTCCGGGGGTGGTTCACCGACGACACCCCGGCCCGGTTCGATGCGTACGGCTGGCACGTGGTGCGCGGCGTGGACGGCCACGACGCCGCCGCGGTCGATGCGGCGATCCGCGACGCGCTCTCCGTCACCGATCGCCCGTCGCTTCTGTGCTGCAAGACGATCATCGGATTCGGAGCGCCGAACAAGCAGGGCAAGGCGTCCACGCACGGCGCGCCACTCGGCGACGACGAGGTCGCGGGCGCGCGCGAAGCGCTCGGGTGGCCCCACCCACCCTTCGAGATCCCCGGCGAGATCTACGCGGGCTGGGACGCCCGTCAACGGGGAGCCGCGCGCAACCGCGAATGGCAGGCGCACTTCGAGGTCTACCGCGCCGAGTTCCCGCGGGCCGCAGCCGAGCTTGAACGGCGAATGTCGGGCGAGCTTCCCGCGGACTGGACGGAGGAATGCGCCCGCCACGTCGGCAGGGCCGGTGCGGCGGCCGAGAACATCGCTTCGCGCAAGGCGTCCCAGAACGCACTGGAGGCGCTCGGTCCGGTGCTGCCCGAGCTGATCGGCGGCTCCGCCGACCTCACCGGGTCGAACCTCACGAAGTGGAGCGGCTCGAGGGTACTGACCGGCGAGGACGCCGATGCGAACTACATCTACTTCGGGGTCCGCGAGTTCGCAATGACCGCGATCTGCAACGGCATCGCCCTGCACGGCGGCTTCATCCCGTACACGGGCACGTTCCTGATGTTCTCGGAGTACGCGCGGAACGCGCTCCGCATGGCTGCGCTGATGGGCCAGCGGACGATCTCCGTGTTCACTCACGACTCCATCGGTCTCGGTGAGGACGGTCCGACCCACCAGGCGGTCGAGCAGACCGCGACGCTGCGGCTGATGCCGAACATGTCGGTGTGGCGGCCGTGTGACGCGGTGGAGTCGATGGTCGCGTGGAAGGCGGCGATCGAGCGCCGCCACGGGCCGACGAGCCTCCTGTTCTCCCGCCAGGGTCTCCCCCATCAGGCGCGGACGGCCGAGCAGATCGCGGCGATACCGCGCGGCGGATACGTACTCCGCGAGGGCGGCGACGCGCTGCTCATCGCCACCGGCTCGGAGGCCGGGATCGCGATGGACGCCGCCGCCCTGCTCGCCGATGAGGGCATCGAGGCGCGGGTCGTCTCGATGCCGAGCACGGATGTGTTCGAGGCGCAGGACGACGCATATCGCGAATCGGTGCTCCCGCGGTCGATGCGGGCGCGCGTTGCGGTGGAGGCCGGGGTCACCGCCGG
>JAKZYK010000467.1:0-3361 GCA_047514485.1 Gammaproteobacteria bacterium | reverse complement strand
TCCACGGCCGATCTTCGGAGCGCCGCCGTAGCAGATCCTCCTGATCGTAGTTGAAGTTCTCGATTGCCACGCGCGGGTCGTCCTCGCGAGCGGGCGTTGGAAACGGGCCGACGTGCACGCCGTAGACCTTGCCTCCCTGCACGAGATGCACGTGCCGGAGCGGACCGCGCTCCGCCGCGCTCAGCACGTTGTCGAGCAGCGCGAGGTTCGTCGCGACGTCCTCGAGCACCTGCTCCCGGTGGGTCGCACGGCCGCAGTAGAACAGGTGCGTCGCGTCCTCGTGTCCGGCGAGCGCTTGCCGGCACTGCTCGGCGTCGGCGAGGTCCGCCGAAATGTATTCGACGCCGGCAACCGGATTCCTGGGTGGATTGCGGGACAGGCCGGCAATGGCCCAGTCGCCGGACGACGCCAGCTCGCGCGCGATGGCGCTGCCGACCGCCCCGGTGACACCCGCAATGACCGCCTTCATCGCCGCGATCTGCCCGAGGTGGGCCGAACCGGCGGGGGCGGTTCGATCCGCGTCTGTTGGTGGCTTCCGGCGATGTCGTCGGTCAGCAGCAGGTCAATTTCGCCGAGCGCGGGACACATTGCAGGAAACTGCGACAAGCACGGCGTGAGATGCGCAGCCATGGCGAGGCGGGTTGTGGAAGTCGAGTCAGGACGAAGCCGCTCCGGGCACTTCGCCCGGCCGCGGCGCCGGAGTGTCTTTCGGAACGAAGCGTCCTTCGATGTGCGACACTCGCTCGCGGAGCTCGCCCACATCACCGTGCAGTTCGCGCAGGTCTTCGCGAATTCGCGCTTCCCCCGTCCGCATGTCTTCGCGGATACGTGCTTCCCTCCGATCCAGATCCTTGATGATCCGCATCTCCATCGCGTTCATTTCCCCGCGGAGGCGTGTCTCCACCGCCATCAATTCCTCGCGAAGGCGCGTCTCCATCATTCCCATGTCCCCGCGAAGGCGCGTCTCCATCGTTCCCATGTCCCCGCGGACCTGTCCCTGAAAATTGAACATCAATCCGGCGAGACCCACGCCGATCGCGAGCACGGCTCCGAGCAGCGTGAGCAGCTCGGGAGACCAGCCGTGGCTCCGTACGCCGATTTCGCCCGTCGTGGAGGATGTCATGCGTCCCTCGAACTCCGAATCAATTCCGTGTGGGACAAGCTCCGATCGACTCTACCAGATTGACCCGAGGTTCGAATGGCATCGGGAAACGCGCCGTGCAGGCCGGGTTCCCGGACGGTGACGGACACCAGCCCACCGGGATGCCGTCACGCGCTCTCGAGCTCGTGCACGACAGCAGTGCGCAAGGCCCGAGGTGCGGCTCGGCGACCTACCGGAAACCACGCGGGCACCGCTGCCCGACGGTCGGGCTCGCCGACACCGTGGGTGCCACGGTGCCGTTCAACCCCGCGGGCTCCGATCCTCGAACAGCGCGTCGATCACGTCGGCCCGCGAGATCGAGCCCCGCGTCGCGTCGTTCTCGTCGACGACGCGCAGCGGCGTATCGGATTGCAGGATTCGACGGGCGGCGGCATGGATCGGAGCGCTCGCCTGGACCGGCGCCGCGCCGGCGCCCGGATCGATGTCCGAGGCCATGACGTCTTCCACCGTCAGCAGCCTGTCGCGCGGGACCTCGCGGGTGAACTCGGCGACGTAGTCGTTCGCGGGATGCGTGATGAGCTCGGCCGCGCCGCCAATCTGCACGATCACGCCTTCGTTCATGATCGCGATCCGATCCGCGAGACGGATCGCTTCGTCGAAATCGTGGGTGATGAACACGATCGTCTTTTGGAGAAGGTTCTGCAGGCGCAGGAACTCGTCCTGCATCTCGCGCCGGATCAGCGGGTCGAGGGCGGAGAACGGCTCGTCGAGGAACCACACGTCGGGCTCGACAGCGAGCGAGCGGGCGATCCCGACCCGTTGCTGCTGGCCGCCGGAGAGCTCACGCGGGTAATAGCTCTCCCTGCCTTTCAATCCGACGAGATCGATGATCTCCATCGCCCGACGCAGCCGGTCCGCCTTGGCGATCCCCTGCACCTCGAGCGGAAAGGCGACGTTGTGCAGCACGGTGCGGTGCGGCAGCAGGGCGAAGTGCTGGAACACCATGCCCATCTTGTGGCGCCGCAGCTCGATCATCTCCTTCGGCGTCGCCTTCAGGAGATCGCGCCCGTCGAAGAGGATCTCGCCACCGGTGGGCTCGACAAGCCGGGACAGGCAGCGCACGAGCGTCGACTTCCCCGAGCCGCTCAAGCCCATGATGACCAGGATCTCTCCGGGGAAAACGTCGAGGGTGGCGTCCCTGACCGCCGGGATGTATCCGCTCCCGGCAAATGCCTCCGAGTCGGGGGCGCCGCCGTGTGCACGGAAGAACTTCTCCGGGTTCGGACCGAAGATTTTCCACACGTGCCGGCACGAAATCTTGGGCTCCATCCCTTCCCTCCCGCCGAGGAACGCTATTCGACGATGAACGTCGGGGTAAACCAGGCCGGAGCGAGGGATGCCCCGGTGCCGAGCTCGTCCAAGTTGTCGAGATCCACGAGCCTTATCGCCGGTCCCACATGAATGAGGTCGAGCCTGCCTTCGAGCAGCCGCACCGCCTGCTCGATACCCAGACGACCCTGCATGACCGGGAAGTCCGTAGGCGCGGCCTGAATGCGCCGGCGCTTGATGCCGCGGTAGACCGCATGGGTGAAGTAGTCGGCAAGGATCCTTATCTGACCCAACAACCCGCGCGCGCGAAGCGCACTCACCGCCACTTCGGCAGTCACCGCGCTGCCGACGATATAGTCCACATCAGGTCTTTCCTCGAGTGCCTCTTCGAGCAGTATGAGCTGAATCTCTCTACCGGTGTCCCCATACTTGGTCACGACGATCTCCGCTGAACTCTCCTGTAGTGCTCCGTGAAAACCGGCTTCGACAAACGGCACCCAGCCCGATCCTTCGGGGCCGGGAAACCAGGCTACCTTGACCGTCGCCGACCCTTTGGGGTGCTGGCGCGCAAGATACTCTCCGATGCTGCTTCCCATGATGGTCCAGGACACACCGATCTTGGCGCTGATGCCGGGGTCTGCAATGTCGTTCACGACCGCTGTCACCGGCATGCGCTCGGCGATCTCGAGCACCGTCGGGGTCAGACCCTCGAAGCTCACGGTTCCGACCACGAGAATGTCGGTCCCCCTGGCGGTACAGTCGTTTACCTGGGTAATCTGACGGGCGAGGTTGGGATACCCGCCTGCTTCCACTACCTGCAGCGCCACCCCGAGTCGTTCGGCCTCGAGCACCATGCCGTAGTTGACACTCAGCCAGTACGAATCCTTGAGGTGGGGGTAGGAGGTGCAGATCCGCCACTTCTTCGTCGCC
>JAKZYK010000466.1:0-2790 GCA_047514485.1 Gammaproteobacteria bacterium | reverse complement strand
TTCTCTTCGTTCCGCTGCCGACATGTTTCGATCCGCCGATTCGGACACGTGACATGCCCGTCACAACTACTGGGATGGTGAGTGGTTTGACGGCGCTCCGAGGGGCGACGGGATGTCACCAAAGGCCCTCGCTTCGCTCGGATCGCGTTCACCACGCACGGTCAGCCACGGCCGTCAACCCGCTTCGCGGGTCCTCCGCGACGCTCCGGTCCTTCGGATGACTGCCGCGGCCGACCGTGCGGGAAGCCCTTGCGGGCCAGCCGGAAGGCTGGCCCTCGATCGACTGCCTGCAAGTGCGACGCCTGCGATCCGCTCCTCTGTCGCGGAGCACCGTCGACACCCCCCGGACGGGATCACGTGCGCCTTCCCGGCCGCGCGCGACGGCCAGGGCATCCAGACACCAAGAGCTACGGCCGCGGATCCGGCTCACGTAGCCGTGATCTCGACACGGTGCGGGTCGAAGCAGGCGCCGTTGCGGAGCATCGCGCAGGCGACGTTGAGCAGGCGGTCGGCCACCGAGCGCAGGGCGCGCGCGTGTCCGTGGCCACGGGCGCGGAGCGACCGGTACTTGTCGTGGCTGACCGGATCGCGTTGGGCGGCGACACGGGCCCAGTGGTAGGCGGCGTCGCGCAGCCGGTCGTGGGCCGCCTGTCGCCGCGTCACGATCATGCTCTTACCCGAACGGCGGGTGACTGGAGCCACCCCGCAGAGACAGCGAAGTGCGTCGTAGTCCCGTCGCCGCACCGCGTCGTTGCCCTCGGCAAGCAGCGTGGCGAGCACCTTGTTGCCGATGCCGGGCAGCGACAGCAGGATGGCCGCATCGGGCGGTTTTGTCGACGATGGTTCGTCCTCGGTGGACGCGTTCGGGTCGTGTGTCGGAGCAGCCTGGGCGAGCTGATGCACCAACCCGTCGAGCTCGCGGCGCACGTGCTCGAGCTGGCGGTTGACCAGGGCGAGGCGTTCGGCGACGAGCCGTACATGCGTGACGGCGGCTTCGGCCGCGCCCGGCGTCAGCTTGATGGCCGGGGCCCGCAGCCGAGCGCGCAGCGTCGCGGTATCGATCCGGCGGATGCGGTGCTGTTTCAACACCCTGGTCAGCGTTACCTCGCGAACCCGTTGCCCCGCGCGCGGCGTCGGAAGGCTCTGCCACAGGTCGAGCGCCCACGGCGCCGCGACGTCGTCGTCAACCGCGTCGAGGAACTGCGGGTAGTAGCGCCAGAGCTGGTCCCGCATTCGGTTGGCCAGGCGAACGCGTTCCCGCGTCAGTTCCTCGCTCAGACGCGACCACTCGCGCAGCTCGACGATTGCCGGGTCGGTCGGCTCCAGCCGCCGCAAACAGTGCGGGTCGGTACGCAGCGCCGAGGCGAGCACGCGCGCGTCCCGCCGGTCGTCCTTCGCGCCCGCCGGCGAGAGGCGGTCGCGGAAACGGTCGAGCTGTTTCGGGTTGATCGAGTGGACGGCGAAGCCGCGCTCCATCAGGCTTTCGACCACCGGCCCGCGTGGCGTCTCGACCGCCACTCCGACTTCGCCTGCGTCTCCCGTCGCGAGCGACAGCACCCAGCTCGCCATTTGCGACAGCCCTGTACCGCTGTGCTCGAACTCTCGTTCTCCGAGCACCTTCCCGGCAGCGTCGAGCACGCACACCTGATGTTTCTCAGACCCCCAGTCGACCCCCGCGAACCAAGCCAGCTTCAATTCGAACCTCCCCTCTGCAGAATCGAATGGGCGCGCCCCGATGCCTGCCGGTCCCTGTACTGGCGCTCTACGGCGCAAACTCCCCACGGGGCATCCATCGGTGGCTGGACCGCCGGGGCACAAGTCCTTTTCAGGTGCTCTCTGCACATGGGACCCCTTGGTGCTCCCGGCGGCCTGCCCGACTCCGCGAGATCATCGCGCGAAGTCATCCGGAAAGGTACAGGGACCCCCCGGTGACGAGTGCCGTCGCGGGAGTCGGAGCCGGTCTGCGTACCGGCAAAGCTCCCACGGTGTCGCGGACGCGGCGACGAATCGACCTCGAGACGCACGAAGCGGTCTTCACGTGGGTGCTGCAACGACTGGCCGACGCCGGCCTCGTCCGCGGCACGACGGTCGGCATCGATGCGACGACGCCGGAAGCGAACGCGGCGTTGCGGAGTATCGTCCGCCGGGACTCGGGGGAGAGCTACGAGACGTTTCTGCGGGGACTGGCAGCCGCATCCGGCATTCCCACGCCGACGCGTGCCGAGCTGGCCCGCCTGGACCGGAAGCGCCCGAAGAAGGGGTCGAACGACGACTGGACCCATCCGCAGGACCCGGACGCGAAGATCACGAAGATGAAGGACGGCCGCACCCGCCTGGCCCACAAGGCCGAACACGCGGTCGACCTAGAGACGGGCGCGGTCATCGGGGTGACCGTGCAGGACGCCAACGCCGGCGACACGACGACGATGGTCGAGACGCTGATCACGGCGGCCGAGCAAGTCGAAGCGGTACTGCCGGCCGGCGACGGACTCGCCGAAGTGGTGGGCGACAAGGACTCCCCACCGTTTTGCAAGCGGAATCTGGAGTTGCTGTCGATTGTTCGGACTTGCCAAAGGACTTTCGCTTCGCTCGGAGCGCGTTTACCTCGCGCACGGTTACCCACGGCCGTCAACCCGCTGCGCGGGTCCTCCGCGTGTGCCGAGCATGACCGACAGCTTGGAGGTGCAAGTCCTCTATCCAGCCCGATGGCGGTGAAGGATTAGCGAAGCGCAAGGGCGTCGTCGCGAGGCGGGGTCTGAAGGAAGCGTGGAGCAAAGCCGCGACCCGATG
>JAKZYK010000465.1:0-4373 GCA_047514485.1 Gammaproteobacteria bacterium | reverse complement strand
GCAGACTCTTCGAGGCAGGGGCGGCCGAGGTCGTCATCGGCGACGGCCGGGTGGAGCGCCCGATTCGGGCCGCGCTCGATGGAGCGGGGACGGTCATCAGGTGAGCATCCTGTCCACCGAGCAGCGCTACGCCTTCGAGGTATTCCCGAAGCGGAATCTCGCCATCGTGCGCGGGGACGGGGCGACCCTCTACGACGAGTCGGGCCGTGCGTACATCGACTGCGTCGCTGGAGTGGGAGTGGCAAGTGTCGGGCACGCCAACCCCCACGTCGCGCGGGCAATCGGTGAGCAGGCGCGAACACTGATCACTTGTCCCGGGATCTTCTACAACGACGTGCGCGCCCGGCTTCTCGAGAAGCTCGTATCGATCACGCCGTCGCGCGTCTCCCGGGCGTTCCTGTGCAACTCCGGCACGGAGGCGAACGAGGCTGCCATCAAGCTCGCGATGCACGCAACGGGCCGTCGCAGCTTCGTGTGCGCGATGCGCGGGTTCCACGGCCGGACGATGGGCGCGCTGTCCGCGACCCACAAGCACCGCGACGCCTACGAGCCCTTGCTCGACGGGTTTGGCTTCGTGCCGTTCAACAACATCGACAAGCTGCGGGCCGCGGTGAGCGGCGCCACCGCGGCGGTGATTGTCGAGATCGTGCAGGGGGAGGGCGGGGTGCGGCTCGGTGACGCCGCGTTCTTCGCCGCGGCGCGCGAGGTCTGCGATACGCACGGCGCGCTGCTCATCGTCGACGAGGTGCAGACGGGCTTCTGTCGGACCGGGCGGTTCTTCGCCAGCGAGCACCACGGCGTGCAGCCCGACATCCTGTGCCTCGCCAAGGCGATGGCGGGCGGAGTGCCGATGGGCGCGGTGCTGGTGAGCGACGCGGTGCCGGCCGAGATCGGGATGCATGGCTCGACGTTCGGCGGCAACCCGCTTGCCTGCGCCGCCTCGCTCGCGACCATCGAGGTGATGGAGCGCGACGGGCTGGCCGAGCAGGCGCGGGCGAAAGGCGCACGGTTCGCGACTGCGTTCGCGCAGCGCAGATCCTCCAAGGTCCGTGACTTCCGTCAAATCGGCCTGATGATTGGCATCGAGCTCAAGGAGCGGGCGCGCCCGCACATCGAGGCGCTCATGGCGCGCGGGGTGCTGTCGCTCCCGGCCGGACCGACCGTAATCCGGCTCCTGCCGCCGCTCGTGATCGAGGACGAGGCGCTCGACGAGGTGGCGTCGCGATTGCACGAGGTATTGGGTGCGTGACCCGGGGGGCGGTTTGCCGTGAAGAAGCGGGCAGGCGAGGGGCGCCGGGTGTGTGGGCATCCAATTCGCCGCGGGCGGGATGCCTGCGTTCCCGGATCAGTCGCTCGAGGCCGTAGAGACCATTTCATGCTTCGGGTGTCCGGCGCCGGATGATGAGTATTCGAGAGGAGGTTGCCCATGCTGATCGATACTGACCTCGCCGATGCGCTGATCGTGCTGCGGCGCGAGATCCACGGTTGGCCCGAGCTGTCGAATAACGAGCATGAGACGAGCCGCCGGGTGCGGGCGCGGTTCGAAGCGAACGGCATCGAGACGATTCGTCCCGTTCTCGGTACGGGCCTGCTCGTCGACGTCACCGGCAGCGCCGGAGCCGATGATCGTTGCATCGCGGTCCGTGCGGATCTCGATGCACTCCCCATTCAGGAGGAGACGGGTCTCGAGTTCGCGTCGCGCAACGTGGGGGTGATGCACGCCTGCGGCCACGATTCGCATGTCGCGATGGCGTATGCGGCCGCGGTCTCGCTCGCTCGCCGGCGTGACCGGTTCGCGGGCACGGTGCGTTTCATCTTCCAGCCAGCGGAAGAGGCGGAGCCCCTCGGAGGCCGGGCGATGGTGGAGGAAGGGCACATCGACGACGTCGACGCGGTCATCGGCATTCACGTCGATCCGTCCATCGAGGCGGGAAAGATCGGGGTTCGGGCCGGCCCGTTCGCGGCGTCGGCCGACGAGCTCGACATCACGGTGCACGGCAAGGCGGGTCACGGCGGAAGACCGCATGAGGGCGTGGATGCGATCGCGATCGCGGCGGGGATCGTGCAGGAGTTGCAGAAGATCCCGGCGAGGCAGAAGGACCCCGCGGTACCGCTCGTCATCTCCATCGGCCGCATCAGCGGCGGGACCGTGCGCAACATCATCGCCGGCGAGGTGGTGATGGAGGGCACGATCCGCACCATGGATGAATCGGTCCGCGCCTTCGCGCACGAGCGCATCGAGGCGATCGCCACCGCGCTTGCACGGGCGCACGGGGGCGGCGCCGAGGTCGTGATCCGACGCGGCGAGCCGGTGCTGGAGAACGATCCTGCGATGGTCGCGCTCGTCAAGGCCGCAGGCGACGATGTCGGCGGCGAAGGAACGGTCCTCGACGTCGCGCCGTGGACCGCAGCCGACGATTTCGCGTTCTACACCAAGGTCAAGCCATGCGTGTACTTCCGGCTCGGTGTGGGCAATGCGGCGAAGGGCTGCGTGCACGGGCTGCACCACCCCGCGTTCAGGATCGACGAAGACGCCTTGCCGCTCGGCGCCGCAGTGCTCGCACGTGCGGCCGAGCGGTTCCTGAACGATCCGGGAGGAGGGTGACGCCGGCTGGTCTTCTGCTCGGGATGGGATATCTCGTCACTCACTCTTTCGGTCGTTGGAGGAGCGCTCGCCGTCAAGGCTTTCCGCCGCCATGATATCGAGTCTCTCACCGATGCCGATGCGAGCGGCAAGAAGCGTGAGCACCACCACGGCGATGCAAAGCCCAATCGCCAGTGGGCTATGGAACAGCGCGTCGAGCCAGCGGCCTTGGTTGATGAGCAGCGCTTTGCGCAGAGCGCTCTCCGCCATGGGCGTGATCAGGAATGTGATCACCATCGGTCCCTCCGGGATCCCGAAAATCCGCATGCCGTAGCCGATCAAACCAAACACCAGCATGATCACGACGTGGTACGGGTTCTCTTCGAATGCATAGCAGCCCACTACTGCAAGCATCATGATCATCGGCACCAGGATCGGTCGAGGAAGCTCACCCAGCCTGGCATACACCAGAGCGAAGACGCGCCCGATCCCCAGGTTGAACAGGTTTCCAATCAGGAGAATGATGAAGAGTGCATAGACGACGGCGGGGTAGAGTTCGAACATTCGGGGCCCGGGCGTTGCGCCCAGGAACATCAGCGCCCCACCGATCAGCGCCGCGGTGCTGCTCCCGGGAATGCCGAATGCGAGCAGGGGAACGAGCGTCGGACCCACGGTCGCGTTGTTTCCCGCTTCAGCCGCTGCGATGCCCTCGATGACGCCGCTGCCGATTCTCTTGTGTGGCGACGCCCGCTTGGCGATGCTGTAGGCAAGAAAGGCGCCGACCGTGGCGCCGAGCCCCGGGAGCATGCCGACGAACGAGCCGACTCCGAGCCCGATTGCCATCTCCTTCCAAGTCCGCAGGTACTCCTTGAAGCTCAAGCCTTCCGTGGATTTCGAGAGAAGAGTGGCGATCGAGCCACTCAGCACCCGCGCCTTCTCACTCCCCTTCAGGATCTTGATGGCCTCTTCGATCATGTTCGCCATCGCGAAGACGCCGATGAACAGGGGTATGAGATTGATACCGTCCTGTAGCCACCAAAGACCGAAGGTGTTTCGCGACACCATAGCGACCGGATCGGCGCCGACCGTGCCGAGGAAAATCCCGAACGCGGCGCTCAGAAGACCCTTTGCCAGATGCCGTCCTGCCAACGCCGCCAGAAGGGTGATCGCGAGCGCCATTAGCCAGAATCGCTCCGACGGGCCAAAACTCAGCGCCACGAGCGCGAGCGTTGGAGCAATGATGATCACCAGAATGTCACTCAGAAAATCCGCGGTGACCGAGGCGTACAGGGCGGTGAGCAGTGCCTTTTTTCCCTGCCCGGCGCGCATCATCTTGTAGCCGTCGAACACGGTTGCCGCCGCCTCCGGTGTACCGGGCGTGGCGAAGCTGATGGCCGAGATGGAGCCTCCGTATATGGCGCCCTTGTACAGTCCAATCAGCAGCCCAAGCGTCGGGGCGACATCCATGCCGAACGTGAGTGGCAATACCAGGGCCACACCACCGGTGGCGGTCAATCCTGGTATCGCACCGACACCGACACCGACTGTCACCCCGACCGCGAGCCACATCATGGTCTCGAAGGTGAGTACGAGACTCAGTGCTTCGAGCAGAGCGTCCGGTTGGATCATCTGAGCTCGCGGTCCGGCTCGCCCGAACCTCTCGAGGGAGCGTCAGCCGAATCCATGTTGCCAGGGTGGCTGCTTGCACAGGCGCTCACTGCAAACCCCAACCTTTTGGCAGAGACACTCCAAGGATCGAGAACAGACCAAATACGACGAGGGTAATGAC
>JAKZYK010000464.1:0-4321 GCA_047514485.1 Gammaproteobacteria bacterium | reverse complement strand
CGAATGCGGGGGCCTACCAGCACATCCCCGAGGAGCGGGCCAAGGTGCTGCCCACGAATCCGCAGTATTTCTCTTCCATGATCGAGACCGATACCGACTGGTGGGGGAAGAACAAGGAGACGATCGGCGAGCGTTTCAATCAGTGGCTGCTGAGCTGAGGCTGGCCGGGAATACGCGGTGCGAGGCGCACGGGTGGGGCCCGGCCCCACCCGTGCGCCGCCGGGGGAGTCCGCCGTGACCGACCCGGGAGACTACAAGCTCGTCACGCGGGATGTCCGCAAGACCTACGGGCCGGTGGTGGCGCTCGACGGTGCGGACATCGAGATGCGCGAGGGCGAATTCCTCACCCTGCTCGGCCCCTCCGGTTCCGGCAAGACCACGTTGCTGATGGCGATCGCGGGGCTCAACGACCCCGATCGAGGTGAGATCTGGATCGACGGCAAGCTCGCGACCAGCCTGGCGCCGTTCGAGCGCGACATCGGGATGGTCTTTCAGAACTACGCCCTGTTTCCCCACATGACCATCTACGAGAACATCGCGTTCCCGCTGCGCATGCGCAAGCAAGGAGAAGCGGCGATCCGCGGGGCGGTCCGGCGCGTGCTCGATACGGTACAGCTTGCGGGGGTGGAGGATCGGATGCCGCGCGAGCTCTCGGGCGGGCAGCAGCAACGTATCGCGCTGGCGCGCTGCTTCGTCTACGAGCCGTCCATCATTCTGATGGACGAGCCCCTCGGCGCACTCGACAAGAAACTGCGCGACGCGCTGCAGCGCGAAGTCAAGCATCTGCATGAGAGCCTCGGCATCACCGTGCTGTACGTGACCCATGATCAGGAGGAAGCGATGGTGATGTCGGACCGCATCTGCCTGATGAATGATGCGTGCATCGAGCAGATCGGCACCCCCGCCGATCTCTACTTCAGGCCTGCTTCGGTGTTCGCGGCCGACTTCCTCGGTGAATCCAACCTGTTGCCCGCCACCGTGGCCGAGACCGGTGACGGGGAGGTGGTCCTCACGACCGGGGACGGACGCTCGATTCGGGCGTGCGGCGGGGACGACGTCGAGCCCGGGGAACGGGTCAAGTACATGGTTCGGCCCGAGAACGTCGACTTCGTCGACGGCGCGGAGCCGGACAACACGGTCGAGGGAGTGCTCAAGGAGACCATCATGAGCGGCCAGATCACCAAGTACTTCCTCGAGCTTCCAGACGGCTCCGAGATGGTCGCCACCCGACTCACCGGCGGCGCTCGGGGCAATCCCGCGACAGGCGAGATCACCCGCTTCGGATGGACGGCGGAGCGTACCGTGGTACTCAAGGATCACTGACGAGCCCCGGTCCTTGGCTACCCCCGCGCGTTCGCCGGAACGGCCCGGCGGCCCGACCGCGATCCGCCGGCGAGTACCGGCGTGGCTGCGGTTGTGGCCCGTTTACCCGGCGGTGGTGTTCCTGGCCTTCTTCTTCGTCTATCCGGCGACCCTGCTGCTCGGGCTGAGCGTGGTCGACGACGGCGGCGCCCTGACCGCCGAGCACTACATCCGGCTGTTCCGGTCCGACCTCTACGTGAAGGTGCTCATCATCACCCTCAAGGTCGCCGGCTGGACGACCCTGCTCTCGCTCGTTGCCGGGTACCCGGTCGCCTACCTCCTCGCCACGGTGCGGGGCAACACCCGGAACATGCTGATCATCTGGGTGCTGATGCCGTTCTGGACGAGCTTTCTCGTGCGTACCTTTGCCTGGATCGTGCTGCTCGGGCGAAGCGGCGCCGTCAACGATCTGCTGACCGCACTCGGCCTCGTCGAGTTCCCGGTGCGAATGATCTACAACTTCGTCGGGGTGATGATCGGCATGGTGCACGCGCTGATGCCCTTGTGCGTTCTGACCATGCTGTCGGTGATGATCAACATCGACACCAACCTCACAAAGGCGGCGTCGACCCTCGGCGCTCGTGGGGGGCAGGCGTTCTGGCGGGTCTACTTTCCACTGTCGGTCCCGGGGGTGGCGGCGGGCGGCCTGCTCGTGTTCATCACCGCGCTCGGTTTCTTCATTACCCCGGCCCTGCTCGGCGGGCGCAAGGACACGATGCTCGTCCAGCTCATCATCTTCCACATCCACGAGGTGTTGAACTGGGGGTTCGCCGGCGCAATCTCGCTGCTGCTCCTCGTGACCGTGCTCGCCATCTTCTTACTCTACGACCGCCTCCTCGGCCTCTCCACGCTGTCGGGCGACGGCGCCGCGGGCGCAAGGCGGGACCGCGGTGCCATCGCCCGCGCCGGGGCCGGTCTCGGGCGGCTGTTCACGGCCGGGATGGGCAACCTGTGCGAGGCTGCGGCGCGCCTGTACGACCGCGCCCGCCCGCATCGAGCGGATCGTTCCCGGCGCAGCGATTCGAGGCGCGCGCTGTGGACGGCCAGTCTGCTCGTGGTCGCGTTTCTGGCCGTACCCGCGTTCTTCGTGGTCCCGGTCTCGTTTACCGAGGAAGGCTTCCTCAACTGGCCGCCCAAGGGCTTCTCGCTCCAGTGGTACGAGACCATATTCGCGTCGTCCGACTGGCCCAAGGCGGCTGGACGGTCCTTTGCGGTGGCGATCTGCGCTGCGTCGCTCGGCATGCTGGTCGGGGTGCCCGCCGCCTTCGTGCTCGTGCGGCAACGGTTCTTCGGCAAGGCTGCGGTCTTCGCCTTCCTGGTGTCGCCGATCATCATCCCGAACATCATCATCGCGGTGTCGCTCTTCTACCTGTTCTCGAAGCTCGCTCTGGTCGGCACGACCACCGGGCTCGTCCTCGGCCATACCGTGCTCGCGATCCCGTACGTCGTGATCACGGTGATGGCGCTCATCAAGAATTACGATCAGCGCCTCGACCAGGCAGCCTGGACTCTGGGGGCGACCCGGCTGCGAACCTTCCGGCACGTGACCTTCCCGATCATCCGGCCCGGGCTCATCGCCGCGTTCATGTTCGCTTTCATCATCTCCTTCGACGAGCTGACGATCGCGCTGTTCATCACGGGGGGAGACTTCACGACTCTGCCGAAGCAGATGTGGGACGATGCCATCATGCGGGTGAATCCCACCCTCGCGGCAGTGGCTACGCTGCTCCTCATCTTCATGAGCTGCATCATCGTGCTCTCGGAGATCCTGCGCCGGCGGGGTGCGGTCCGATGAGCCGGCCGCGGGCCGGTTGAGAACGACGGGCGCGGAGCCGCGCAGAGACGGTCGAGAGCCGCACCCGGCGTGTACCCGGAACCCCTCGCGGAGCGGGCGGGCATCGGCGAAACGACCAACGAAACGACTGAGGAGATCGAGAATGGCTGACAACGTGCTCGTGTCCATCGAGGACGGCATCGCGACCCTGACACTCAACCGTCCGGATCGGCTGAACGCCTGGCACACCCCGATGCGCGAAGCGGTCGCCGGTGCCCTCGGCGAGCTCAATCGGGACCCTTCGGTGGGCGCGATCGTCATCACCGGCGCCGGCGAGCTCGCATTCAGCGCAGGGCAGGACCTCGCCGAGACCATGGCCTTCGGGTCCGGGGAGGCGGCCCGCGAGTGGTTCCTCTCGTGGCGTGCCTTCTACGATTCGCTGCGCAATCTCGACAAGGGCTGCGTCGCGGCCTTGAACGGCGTCGCCGCGGGGTCCGCCTTTCAGTTCGCCATGCTCACCGACGTCCGGGTCGGTCACCCCGGCACTCGCATGGGGCAGCCCGAAATCGACTCCGGAATCCCAAGCGTGCTCGGGCCCCTGCTGATGCTCCCCCGGCTTGGCCTCTCGCGCACCGTCGAGCTCACGCTCACCGGCCGCATGATGCAAGGGGAGGAGTGTCACCGTATCGGCCTCCTCCATCACCTCGTCGACGCGGACCGGGTAATGCCGAAGGCGCGCGAGGTCGCGGCCCTCCTCGCCTCCAAGCCCCCGATCGCGATGCGATTGAACAAGCGGCGATTCCGGGAGGTCGGCCAGCCGGACTTCGACGAGGCGTTTGCGGCAGGGGCCGCCATCGAGGCCGAGGCATTCGAGTCCGGTGAGCCGCAGGCGGAGATGGAGCGGTTCTTCGCCGTGCGCGCCGCCCGCTCGTCCCCGGACTCCCGATAAGGGGATCGCCCATCCGGAGCGGCTGCTCGATCGTTCAAGACACTCACGGCAAACGTTCAAGACACACGGCGAAGCGCCGATCCGGCGAATGCGTTGGGTGCGCGCCGTCAGCCCTCGCTCCGCACCCGGCAGTCCCCGGTCGTTCGCGGCAGGGTCTCCTTGCGGATCCGCTGAGTACTCGTCTTCTCGAACCCGTCGACTACGGCGAGATAGCGCGGCACCTGGTAGCCGGCGAG
>JAKZYK010000463.1:0-4415 GCA_047514485.1 Gammaproteobacteria bacterium | reverse complement strand
CCGGCGCCGAGTACGAGCGCAAGGGATTCTCCGCCCGTTCCGGCTACGGCACGCGACCCGCTCTCCTGGTCGTCGATTTCATCAACGGCTTCACCGATCCCGGCACCGGGCTTGGCGGCGACTACAGCGCCGAGCTGGCGGTGACGGCAAAGCTGCTCGCGGAGTTCCGGTCGCGCGCACTCCCGGTCTTCTTCACCACGGTCGCCTACGAGCCCCATCTGCGCGATGCCGGGCAGTTCGTCGAGAAGGTCCCGGCGCTCTCAATCCTTATCAAGGGGAGCGAGTGGGTGAAGGTGGACGATCGCATCCGCCCGCGGCCCGCGGAGCGCGTGGTGTTGAAGAAGTACGCAAGCGCATTCTTCGACACGACTCTGGACATGGAGCTCCGGGGCCTCGGCGCCGACACCGTGGTCATGGCCGGGTGCACCACGAGCGGCTGCATTCGCGCTTCCGCCGTCGACTCGATGCAGCACGGTTTCCACACCGTGGTCGTGCGCGACGCGGTCGGTGATCGGGCGGAGACGCCGCACGAGGTCAACCTGTTCGACATCGACGCAAAATACGGCGACGTCGTCTCGTCCGGCGAGGTCCTTGGCTACCTCCGCGGGCTCGGCCACAGCGGCGGACTCGGGGCCACCGCGGGCGACGAGTTCCAGCGCTGGTGGAACAGCGCCCCGGCGCGGTAGACGGGTGACATCATGCCTTCCGATCGATTGAGCGGCTTTTCATCCGCGTTCGACGAGATGCTCGAACGCAGCCGGCGCGAGCTGGACGCACTGTCGAGCGGCTCGGGCTCGCCGGCGCTCTCGCCGACTTCCCGAACGACTGCTCGCCCGTCCGCAAGCGCCTCGGCGGCCGCACGAACCGAATCGACCCGGGCTTCACCGCCCGCGGCTCGCTCGCCGGCGGAGCGAGCGCTGGACGAGAAGCTTGGCACGGACTGGCGTTGCGAGGTCCTGGAACGAACCCGCGAAGGCGACGAGTTGGTCGTGCGGTGCCGGGTCACGGCGCCGGCGCGCGGCGTGACCCGCACCTGGTTCGGGTCTGCTGCGTTGTCCGGCAGAGGTCGCGGCGGCGCGTCGGGGAGGACCGGCACGTCCGGCAACGTGCGCTTCACCTTGGGCGCCGGCACCGAGACGAACGATCCATTTCGGGCCGAACGGGAAGCCGAGCACAGTGCTGTCGAATCGGCGCTGGCGGCCTGCGCACGGCTGCTTTGATCCACGTTGAACAGCGGCAACCTCTGAAGAGACGGAGCACGGCGGAACCATGGCGCGAGTCGGAGTAGACGTTGGAGGGACCAATACGGATCTCGTGCTCGAATCCGAACGCGGGATCCACGTCCACAAGGTGGCGAGCACGCCGCACGACCAGTCCGAGGGCGTCCTGCGGGGCTTGAGCGAGCTGTGCGAGATGGCTGGGGTCCGGCCGGGCGACATCGACCTCATCGTTCACGGCACCACCGTCGCCACCAACATCACCATCGAGCACACTGGCGCCGAGGTGGGGATGCTCACCACGCGCAACTTCCGCGACATCCTGCACATCGGCCGCCACAAGCGCCCCTACAACTTCTCCCTCCATTTCGAGGTCCCGTGGCAGAACCGGCCGCTGGTCAAGCGCCGCAACCGCATCCCGATCACGGAGCGGATCCTGCCCCCCGACGGGCGCGTCGAGACCGCCCTCGACGAGAACGAGGTGCTTGCCGCGATTGACGTATTCAAGCGCCGGGGCCTCGAGTCGGTGGTCATCGGGTTCCTGTTCTCGTTCATCAACGATGCTCACGAGCAACGGGCGAAAGCCATCGTGGAGCGCGAGATGCCCAGCGCCTACGTCTGCTGCTCATCGGACGTCGCCAACGTCATCCGCGAGTTCGAGCGCTTCTCGACCGCGGCGATGAACGCGTTCATCGGCCCGAATACATCGACGTATCTGCACAATCTTCAGAGCAAGCTCGCCGGTAACGGATTCAATGCGAATCTGCGCCTCATCCAGTCGAACGGCGGGATCTCGACGGTGGAGGCGTGCTCGAAGCGTGCGGTCAGCATCCTCATGTCGGGCCCGGCCGGCGGCGTCATCGGCGGGCGCTCGGAGGGACTGCTCTGCGAGAGCCGGAATCTCATCACGGTGGACATCGGGGGCACCTCGGCCGACATCAGCACCATCCCCGACGGGCGGATCAAGATCATGAATCCGCGCGACTCGTACGTGAGCGGCCACCCGATCCTGGTTCCGATGATCGATCTCGTCACCATCGGTGCCGGTGGCGGGTCGATTGCGCACATCGACCCTGCCGGGGGCTTTCACGTCGGGCCGCGCTCGGCCGGGGCGGACCCGGGGCCTGCCTGCTACGGCAAGGGCGGCGAGGAGCCGACGGTGACGGATGCCCAGGTCGCGCTTGGCCGGATGGACGCGGACAAGCTGCTCGGCGGGGACCTGCCCATCGATCCCTCGCTCGCCGATCGCGCTATCGAGGCGAAGATCGCGAAGAAGCTGAACCTCTCGATCAAGGAGGCGGCGCTCGGCATCATCCGGGTGATCAACTCCAACATGGCGCTGGCCATCCGGTCGAACTCCGTGGCCCGCGGGGTCGACCCGCGCGAGTTCTCCCTGGTGCCGTTCGGGGGCGCGGGGCCGTTGCACGGGGTCGCGCTCGCCGAGGCGGTCGCGGCCAGGGACGTCATCGTGCCGGTGGCGCCCGGGATCACCGCCGCCATGGGGCTGCTCGAGACCGACATGCAGTACGAGCATGCGCGCTCCCTCATCACCTCCCTCACGCATGTCGAAGCAGACGGCGCGCGCCGCATCGATGCCCTTGTCAAGGAGCTGGTGGCGGAATGCCGCCACGACCTCGAGAACGACGGGGTGCCCCCCGAGCGGCAGGGATACCAGCGGTTCGCGGAATGCCGCTACCACGGACAGGGCTTCGAGTTGCGGGCGGACATCCCGGACGGCGAGGTCACCGCGGCGGGGGTGCGGCGAATCATCGAGAACTTCCACGCCCAGCACCGGCTGGACTACGGCTATGTGTTCGACGACGGCGAGGTGGAGCTGATCACGGTCCGCGTCATCGGCACCGAGAAGGTGACTCCATTGGAGATCGCGCGGATCGAGACCGCCAACGGGGCCGGCATCGACAACGCCTACCTGTACTCGCGCAAGACCACCTTCGACGACGGCCGGACCGTGGACACGCCGCGTTACGACCGGTTGCAGTTCAAGGCTGGGCACCGCATCCCGGGACCAGCCGTGCTTATCCAGCACAACTCGACGATCCTCTTGCCGCCGGAGTACCTCTGCGAGGTCTCGGCGCATGGGAATCTTCTCATCCGGCGCGGCCATTGAGCCGAGGAGCATGAGTGATGGCTAGACAGGAGATCGATCCGATCACGTTGCAGGTGCTCAGCGGCGCCCTGGACACCATCGCCGAGGAGATGGGGCACATCCTCTACCGGATGTCGTTCTCCTCGATCATCCGCGAATCCCAGGACCTGGGAGCGGGTCTGTTCGACACCGAGTTCAATACGCTCTGCGAGTCGGAGTCGACGCCGCTGCACATCGGCTCGCTGCCGGGCTACCTCGCCGGCATCCAGGAGAGCCTCCAGGGCGGTGAGTGGAACGACGGCGACGTGGTCATCCACAACCACCCCTACTATGGATCGAGCCATTCCCCGGATATCGGCATCGTCATCCCGGTGTTCCACAAGGGCGAGCTGGTGGCGTTCTCCGCCAATACCGCTCACCACCTCGACATCGGCGCGGCGACCCCGGGGCTCATCATCGACATCCCGGACGTGTACGCCGAGGGCATGCTGTTCGCGGGCACCAAGCTCTACGAGCGTGGCAAGCGCAATGAAGCCATATGGGAGTTCATCCGGCGCAACAGCCGCGCCGCGCGCCAGCTCCAAGCCGATCTCGACGCCCAGATCGCGTCGGCGCGGCTCGGGGTGCGCCGCTTCAACGAGCTGCTGGAGCGGTATGGGATGGACACCGTGCTCGCGGCGACCCGGCAGCTCATGGACTACACCGAACGCGTGCTGCGCCAGCGCATCGCCACGATCCCCGACGGCGAGTACCGCGCCGAGGGCTTCCTCGACGACGACGGCAGGAACCGCGACGTGCGGCTGCCCATCAAGGTCTGCGTGCGGGTCCAGGGTGACGGCATCGAGATCGACCTCACGGGGTCCGCCGATCAGGTCGAGACCGGGTTCAACGTGCCATTCGAGGGCTCGACCAAGGTCGCCTGCTTCTGCGGCATCCGCTCGCTGCTGCTCGATGCGGTGACGAGCGAGATCAAGGTGCCTTCGAACCAGGGGTCGTTCCGCCCCATCAACGTGATCGCCCCGAAGGGCTCTATCTACAACCCCAACTTCCCCGCCGCGGCGGAAGCGCGGTTCTCCCAGATCAACCGTGTC
>JAKZYK010000462.1:0-13064 GCA_047514485.1 Gammaproteobacteria bacterium | reverse complement strand
GAAGATGCCGGACCACTCCTGGTCCACGATCTCGATGTCCATGCCCAGACGGCGTCCGATCTCATTGACCATGTCCACGTTGTAGCCTTCGTAGCCGCCGGTCGGTTTCGCCATCACGTGCGGCGCGAATCCCACATCCGCCGCCACGACAAGCTTGGCCCCGAAGGCCATTGGATTCACCAGCAGCAGCGCTGTCGCTGCCGCAATCAAGATTGTTGCATTACGCGGTCTGGCCATGAATAGCTCCTCGTCTTTTACGTCAGGATCGATGCCGATAGGTGCCGGTCCGTTCATCACCGGCGCTCGTCAACGGGAGGTCGACAACGCCCATCCCGAGGTCCATCAACTCTAGCCTTCCCCGCCCGAAAATACGATTCCGGGTTTCTTTCGGGAATGCAGCACCGAGCGTGCTCCGTGCCTGCCCGCTAGCTGACCGGCCGAATGAACTCGCCGTGCCCGGGCGCTCCCGTGACCCGGCCTCCATCAAAGACCGGGGTACCCCGTACGTAGGTCGCGACCACCCGCCCGCCGAATTCCAATCCGTGATACGGACTCCACTTGACCTCGGACGCCATCGCGGACTCGTCAAACGTCCACGCCCGGCGCTCGACGATGGCCAGATCGGCGTCTGCGCCCGGGATGAGCGCACCCTTGCGCGGATACAGACCGAAGTGGCGGGCAGGCCGCTCACAGAGCAGCGCAGCGACCCGGGTCGGATTCATTCCGCGCTCGGTCACCATGCCGGTGTAGAGAGCGTGAAAGATGGTTTCCAGGCCCGGGACTCCCGAGCCGTTCTTGAAGAAATCGGGATCGGACTTGCGCGACACGGGCCAGGCGACGTGATCGGAGGATACGAAATCGACCTCATCGAACACGATCTTTTCCCATAGCGCCGCATTCTCCGCCGCGCTTCGGATCGGCGGATTCTGCTTCAGCCGTGCGCCTTGGGCGAGGACGTCGTCTTCGCAGAATACGAGATACTGAATACACGTCTCGGCGCTCACGCGCACCCCTTGTTGCCGGTATTGCTTGACGTGCTCGAAGCCGCGCGCAAGCGAGCTATGAACGATATGGCAACGCACGCCGGTGATCCGGGCGATCTCGAAGACGCTGACGTTGGCAATGAGCTCCGCGATGGGCGGACGGCTCTGGCCGTGGCTCGCGGGCGAGTTGCTGCGGGCCGCGTGGAGTTGATCGGTGAGGCGTTGGACGATGTAGGGGTCTTCGTTGTGGAAAGCGACGCTGAGGCCGGTCTCGCAGATGACCGGAAAAATCTCGAGCAACTCGCCCGTGTCATAGCCGGGGAAGCGCACCGGATGGTACTCGTAGGTGGAGACCTTGAACGCACACGCGCCCGCATCCGCCAGCTCCCTGATGCCCTCTGTACCTGCCCCCTTGCGGGCCGTGGCGTAGAGCGCAACGTCGACCGTTGCAACCCGGTCGACGACCTCCACCTTGTGCTGCAACCGCTCCACGGTGTTGACCGGATCGGGGTCGTCGAACGGCATGTCCACGATGGTGGTGACGCCGCCGGCAGCAGCGGCAATGGTCGCATCCGCCAAACCTTCGACACCGACGGGGCTTCCGGCATGAACCTGCCCGTCGATGACGCCCGGAAACACGAGCTTGCCGCTCGCGTCGACAACCGCACGCGCCGGCGGCGGCGTGCCGACCCCGACCGCGTTGATCTTGCCGCCATCGATTGTCAGATAGCCGCCTTCGAGGACACGGTCGGGCAATACCAGATCGCCGCGCACAAGCAATTCATTCATGGAATCAGATCCTCATTCGACCGCAAGGGAACTCATCGCGGCGGCCAGTACCTGTACGCCCGCCGCAAAATCGGCGAACTCCATCTTCTCGTCCGGATTGTGGCTGCCGTCCGCATTGCGTACCAGCACCATGGCTGCCGGGATACCGGCGCGAGCAAAGATCGAGGCATCGTGCCCGACCGTGGCAAACTCGCGATGCGCGATGTCCAACGCGCCTGCAGTGTCGGCCAGCAGCTTGCGCAGACCCGGATCGAGGTGGGTCGGCATCGAGCCCACGCACTCGCCCAGGTCGAAGCTCACCCGCCGCGCGGCGCCGATCTCCGCCGCCCGTGCAAGGGCTCGATCCCGGCACGCATTGAGGAACGCTTCGCTGGTGCCGCCGAAATTCAGGGTGAAGTCACAGCGACCCGGAAATTTGGTCATCGCATGATGTTTGGGATCGGTGTACAGCTTGCCCACCGTGAATACCGTGTCCGGCACGCCGGCCGCTTCCTGATCGATCCAGTACTGATCGAGATCGCGCACCAGCTCGACCACCGCGAGCAACGCGTCGTCACGATAGTCGCGCGGGGTGGCGCCGGAGTGGCCGTAGCTCCCCGTGCAGCAGGCATAGGGAAATCGCACATTGCCCCGAATCGTGGTCGGTATGCCGACCGGCAGGCCCTCACCGACCAGGACCGGGCCCTGCTCGATGTGAAGCTCCAGAAAGGCGCGGGTATTTTCGCGTGTGATCGTCGGCTCGGGGGATGCGCGCAAGGCATCCACGTCGACACCCACCTCGGCCATGTGCTCGGCAAGCGTCCGGCCGGTGTCGCCGCGGCGCAGGCGATCGAGATCGTCGCGCGGCAGGCTGCCGACAGCGAGCCGGCTGCCGACGTAGGCAATCCCGTACCAGACGCTCTCCTCGCCGCGAATACCCATGACCGTCAGATCGCAAGGCGGCTCGATACCGAGATCCCGGAAGGCGGCAAGGGCGGTGAGTCCGGCCACCGCGCCCGCAAGGCCGTCGAAGTGCCCTCCGGTGGGCACCGAATCCAGATGCGAGCCGGTCAACACGCGAGGGGCGCTACGATCGACGCCCGGGAGGGTGCACCAAAGGTTTCCGGCCGGATCGAAGTTGACCTCGAGGCCGAGCGCCCTCGCGGCAGCGCCAAGAATATCTGCCGCGGCCTGGTCCTGGGTGCTCCATGCCGGCCGCGTCACGCCCGCGATATCCACACTCTCGACTCGGATCGCATCGAAGAGCTCTTCCGCGAAGGGCACTCGGACCTCGACGGCTCGAGCGAGCGCCGCCGGAGCGGGTAGCGGCATGGCGCACCTCCTGGTGCATCAGCGATCAGGGAGCGAAGACCTCGAGGATTTCATCATAATTCTGGCTCAAGGGAATCAATACGAGCTGGTCGAGCCCGGCATTCATCCATTGCCGGGCGCGGGCCACGCACTCCTGAGGGGTGCCATGGGCGATGAGCTCGTCGACCAGGGCGTCGTCTACGAGGGACATCGCCTCCTCCACGCCACCGGGGCGCGGCGGCCACCCGCCCATCACCGCGATGATCTCCGCGAGTCCGTCCTCGGGGTAGGCAAGCGCCTTGGCGAAGTGGGGCTGTTGACCGAGGTATTGGGTAACCAGACGCTTGGCGTCGAAGCGCGCCTTCTCCCGATCCGCATTCATGGAGATATTGACGAGCTGAAGCTTCTCGATGTCGTCCGGGCTGCGGCCCGCGCGCGCGGCTCCGGCCGCGATGCGTTCGAGCGCGGTGCGGGTGTACGACGGCGGCAGGATGCCGTTGAGGAGCGCGATGTCGGCGATTTCACCGGTCAGCTCCATCATCTTGGGCCCGGTCGCGCCGATGGCGATCTTCACCTGTGGCGGCGCCCGTTCGTCGCCGTGACCCAGGTCAAGCGTCAGATCGCGCACCTGAATCAGGTCACTTTCGAAGGTCACACCCTCCTCGAGCGCGAGCAATCGGCGCAGCACCCCGATGTAGTCGCGCATCTGCGCCACCGGCCGTCTACGTTCGATGCCTTGCTTCCACGCCAGCGGATCCCAGTAGGCTCCGAGGCCCGCGCACATCCGCCCCGGGGCCAGGTTGTCCAGCGTCGCAAAGGTCACCGCCATCAGCGCCGGCCCGCGGGTCCAGGTATTGACGATTGCGGTGCCGAGCCGAATGCGCGCGGTGGTCGCGGCCATGGCGCCGAGGATGGAGATTGCATCGCGGGCGAGCCGCGTCTCGGTGACCCAAAGCGAGTCGTACCCGAGTGCCTCTGCTTTCTGGGCGAGGCGTAACTGTTCTGGTACGGACGGCCGGTCGAGAAAGCCGAACCCAATTCTGCGCATCGGCGCCCCCCGGTTCGAGCCGTCGCTGTTCTGAGTCAAGGAATTCAGCGCGCATTCGAGTATATCGTGAGCGTTATCACCGAGTCCGCCGGCGCGGCGGAGTCATTCCGGGGGTACCCTGTCCACCGTCCTGTGGTCGGATTCTGCGATCATCGGCGTTCGCCCACCGTACACTGGCAGGCGAAAGCCATAACGTGTCCACCGGATCGGGGTAGCTCCACCCCATGACGCTCTCCGAGTTGTCGATCCGCCGCCCCGTGCTGGCGCTGGTGGCCAGCCTGCTGATCGTCGTCGCCGGCGCCGCCTCGCTGCTGTCGATTCCGATCCGCGAGCTGCCCGACGTCGATGCCGCCGTCGTCACGGTGCGTACGACCTATACCGGCGCCTCGCCGCGGATCGTCGACACTGACATCACCGAGGTCGTCGAGAGCGCAGTCTCGGGCGTCTCGGGCGTGAAGACGATCAACTCGCAGAGCCGGCGCGGCCGCAGCACGACGGTCATCGAGTTCGAGATCGGCCGCAACATCGACGAGGCCGCGAACGATGTGCGCGACGCCGTCGGACGCATCCGCGCCCGCCTGCCCGAGGGCGCCGACGAGCCGGTCGTCATCAAGAACGACAGCGACGCCGACCCGGTGATGCGGCTCGCAGTGACCTCGGACCGGCACACGCCGGAAGAAATTTCCGACTATGTCGAGCGCTTCGTCATCGACCGGCTGTCGACGCTCGACGGCGTCGCCTCGGTCGATCTGCGCGGCGCGCGCCGCTACGCCATCCGCATCTGGCTCGACCGCCGCGCACTCGCCGCGCGCAACCTGACCGTCGCCGATGTCGAGGCGGCGGTCCAGCGCAACAACATCGAGCTGCCCGGCGGCGAGCTGACCTCGCGCCAGCGCCTGCAGAACATCCGCCTCGACGGCCGCCTGTCGACGCCGGAAGAATTCGCCAACATCGTCATCGCCACCGTCGCCGGCTATCCCGTCCGGCTCGGCGACGTCGCCGCGGTCGAGCGCGGCGTCGAGGATGACGAAGTCATCGTGCGCGCCAACGGCACGCCGGCCATCGGTCTGCAGGTGATCCGCCAGAGTCAGGCCAACACGATGGCGATCTCGACCGCTATCCGCGCCGAGATCGACCGGCTCGGCCCGACCCTGCCCGAGGGCATGACAATCATCGTCGGTTCCGACGACGCGCTGTTCATCGCCGCTTCGATGCGCCAGGTGCTGATTGCGCTCGGCATCTCGCTGACCCTCGTGGTGCTGGTGATGCTGCTGTTCCTGCGCTCGCTGCGCGCCACGCTGGTGCCGGCGATCACCATCCCGGTATCGCTAATCGGCTCCCTGTCGCTGATCGCGGCCTTCGGCTTCTCGATCAACGTGCTGACCCTGCTGGCGCTGATTCTCGCCATCGGCCTCGTCGTCGACGATGCCATCGTCGTGCTGGAGAACATCCAGCGCCGCGCCGATGGCGGCGAAACACCGCTGGTCGCCGCCGTGCGCGGCACCCGCCAAGTGACCTTCGCCGTGCTTGCCACCTCGGTGACGCTGATCGCCGTGTTCGTGCCGATCTCTTTCTTCGGCGGCCAGGTCGGCCGGCTGTTCAGCGAGTTCGGCCTGGTGATGGCGGCGGCAGTGGTGATCTCGACCTTCGTCGCGCTCAGCCTGAGCCCGATGATCGCGGCCCGGGTCATCCGCGGCCGCCGTGCCGCCGGCCCGACCGCAGGCGCCGCCGGCGAGGCTGGCGCCGCCGACGCGGCGCTGGCGCGGTCGCTGGTCGGCCGCGCCTATCGCCGCGTGCTCAACGGCGCGCTCGCCGCGCCGCTGGTGGTGATCGCACTGTCGCTGGGCTTTGTCGCCGGCGCCGTCGGCCTTTACGAGAGGCTGCCGCGCGAGCTGGCGCCGCGCGAGGACCGCGGCGTCGCCTTCGTCCCGATCACCGCGCCGCAGGGCGCGACCGTCGCCTATACCGACGAGCAGGCGCGCATCATCGAGCGCGCGCTCGAACCGCAGGTCGAAAACGGCAATATCCGCACGGTCTATTCACTGGTCGGCTGGGGCAACCGGCCCTATCGCGCCTTCGTCGTCCTACGGCTGGCCCCGTGGGACGAGCGCGACGCCAGTCAGGCCGAGGTGGTCAACGCCGTACGACCGGCCGCGCGTGGTCTCGCCGGCGCGCGCGCGGGCGTCGCCAGTCCGAGTGGACTCGGCCTGCGCGGCAACTCGACGCCGCTGCGCATCGTCGTCGGTGGACCCGATTTCGAGCAGATCAAGCAATGGGCGGCCGCGCTGCTCGAGCATGCCGAGGCCAACGAGCGGCTGATCAATCCCGGCATCGACTACGAGGAGAACCAGCCGCAGCTCGACCTCAGGCTCGAACGCGCACGCGCTGACGATCTCGGCATCTCGGCGCAGACCGTCGCGGCGACCCTGCAGGCGCTGTTCGCCTCGCGCGAAGTTACCACCTATGTCGATCGCGGCCGCGAATACCCGGTGATCGTGCAGGCGCGCCGCGAGGACCGGCGTACGCCGACCGACATCGACAATGTCTTCCTGCGCGGCGGAGACGGCGCCACCCTGGTGCCGCTGAGCGCGTTCGTCACCGCCTCGGAGAGCGCCGCCGCGCCGGAGCTGCGCCGCTACGATCGGCTGCCCGCGATCACCATCTCCGCCGGGCTCGACCCCGACTACGCGCTCGGCGACGCCATTGCGTACATGGAAGAAGGCGCAGCGCGCATCCTCCCCGAGGGCGCGCGGCTCGGCTATACCGGACAGACGGCGATTTACAAGGACACGTCGGGCGATATCGCCGTCACCTTCGCACTGGCGCTGCTGATCGTCTTCCTCGTGCTCGCCGCGCAGTTCGAAAGCTTCATCCACCCGCTGGTGATCATGCTGTCGGTGCCGCTCGCCATCGCCGGCGCAATCTACGCGATGACGCTGGCCGGTCTGTCGCTCAACGTCTACAGCCAGATCGGCATCATCCTGCTGATCGGCCTGATGGCAAAGAACGGCATCCTCATCGTCGAGTTCGCCAACCAGATGCGCGACGCGGGCCTGAGCGTGCGCGAGGCCATCGTCGATGCCTCGGTGCTGCGTTTTCGGCCGATCGTCATGACCGTGCTCTCGACCATTCTGGGCGCGGTGCCGCTGGTCATCGCCACCGGCGCCGGTGCGGAAAGCCGCGCCGCCATCGGCGCAGTGATCATCGGCGGGCTCGGCCTCGCGCTGGTGCTGACGCTGTTCCTGACGCCCGTCCTCTACCATCTGCTCGCCGGCTTCTCGAAGCCGCGCGCGGCGATAGCAAAGGCGCTCGATGCCGAGCTCGCCACCGATCGCCACCAGCCGGGGGACTAGCGCTGCGCCGGCGCGGGCTTGCCGTCTCCGCCTCCTTTGCCGTTTCCGCCGCCGGGCTTGGCGCGGCGCACCGGCTGGCCGTCGCGCGCCTTCTGGACGCCGCGGACAACGACGTCCTCGCCGGTCTCGAGCCCTTCCAGGATCTCGACATGGCCGAAGGCACGCTGCCCGATCATGACGTCGCGCCGCTCGGCGACCAGCCCGTCGCCGCGCGGGGCGACGACGAAGACGAAGGGATGGCTGCCGTCGATGACGATCGCCTCCTCGGGCACGGTGAGCGCCCGGCGCGTGTCGAGCACGACTGCGAGATGCATGAACATGCCGGCCGGCAGCGTATTGTCCGGGTTGGCGACGACGGCGCGGGCCTTGAAGGCGCGCGAGATCGGATCGATCCGGCCGTCGATCGTCTCGATCGTGCCGGTGAAGCTGCGGCCGGCGAAGGCGGCGGCGGACGCGACGATGTGCTGGCCCGGTGCGATGCGGGCGTAGAGTCCTTCGGGCAGCGCGAATTCGATCTCGACGAGCGACAGATCGTCGAGCGTCGCCACCGTGTCGCCATCCTCGACGCGCGCGCCGAGATCAACGCCCGAGAAGCCGACGACGCCGGCAAACGGCGCGGTGATGGTGCGGTCGCGCAGCCGCCGGGCGGCGCGGTCACGGTCGGCCTGTGTGGTTGCCAGCTCCACCACCAGCTTGTCGACGGCGGCCTCGGAAACGGCACTCGACTGGCGTAGCGACTGGTTGCGCTTGATTGCGCTCGCCGCCTCGCTGAGCCGCGCTTCGGCCTCGATCAGATCGGCGCGCTCGATGTCGCTGTCGAGGCGCAGCAGGACATCGCCCTGTCTGACCTGCTGTCCGGCGCGAAAGCCGACCTCGGTGACACGGCCGGTCGCCAGCGGCGTGATCGCGACCGAGCGCCGTGCGCGGGTCGTGCCGACCGCATCGACGGCGGTCTCGATATCGCGCAGCGCCGCCGGCGCCGTCTCGACCACCGGGCCGCCGCTGCGTTTGCCGCCCGTGTGCCGCACCTCGGTGGCGACAGTGGCGCGCTGTTGCCAGCCGAGATAGCCGCTGGCGATGAGCAGCGCCAACCCAACGAGAATCGCAATCTGCTTCACGAACGACATGCGCTCCGCGATCCGAGGCCGAGCGCCCTCATCCGGTGCGTTGGCGGCCCTTGTTCAGTACCGGCAAGACTGAATAGACGTGCAGACATCCGCTCCACTCGGGCGCAAAAACGCGCTGAATTTCGAGTGCATCGACGATAGCAAGGTGAAGCCGGTTTCCGCGCGAATATTTGGCGCACGGTGTACGGGAATCGTGCGCCGGCGCCGACAGCCGACTCCATCACGTGCGCGATGACCACAGCCAGGGCCGATATCGCGCCCGGTGATGTTGAATGCCGCGGCGCGACGTCAGTCGAACGCTACCGGCATACGCTTGCGGCCCCAGCTTCCCGGTTTGCCGTCGAAGACGCCGGCGGTCGGTGTGCCGCACGTGGTGCAGGCGCCGGTGTCGTCGAGCCGCCAGTCCGAGAGCTCGTACCAGTCACGGCCGATGGTACGGGTGCCGCAGACGTGGCAGTAGGTCGACTGCCGGCCGAGGTCGTGGACGTTGCCGGTATAGGCGTACTGGACACCGTTGCGGAGCGCTACGCGCCGCGCCATCGCCAGCGTCTCGAACGGCGTGCGCGGCTTGTCGAGCATTCGGTAGTCCGGATGGAAGGCGGTGAAGTGCATCGGCACGTCGGGACCGAGATGTCCAACCACCCAGGCGGTCATCTCGTCGATCTCGCGCTCACCGTCGTTCTCGCCGGGGATGAGGAGGTTGGTGATCTCGAACCAGACGTCGGTCTCGTGCTTGAGATAGACGAGCGTGTCCAGTACCGGCTGCAGGTGGCTGCCGGTGACCTTCCAGTAGAATTTCTCGGTGAACGCCTTCAGGTCGATATTGGCGGCGTCGATGCCGCGGAAGAAGTCCTCCCGCGCCCGATCGGTGACGTAGCCCGCGGTTACCGCGACGGTCTTCACACCGACCTCACGGCAGGCATCGGCGATGTCGGCGGCGTACTCGTGGAAGATCACGGGATCGTTGTAGGTGAATGCGACGGAGCGGCAGCCGAATCGTCTGGCCGAGGCGGCGATCGCCTCCGGCTGCGCTTCGGCCTGCAACCGATCCATCTCTCGGCTCTTCGAGATGTCGTGGTTCTGACAGAACTTGCACGCGAGGTTGCAGCCGGCAGTACCGAAGGAGAGCACCGGCGTACCCGGCAGGAAGTGGTTGAGCGGCTTCTTCTCAATCGGGTCGATGCAGAAACCGGAGGAGCGGCCGTAGGTGGTTAGCACGATCCCGTCATTCTCGCGGGCGCGTACGAAGCAGGCGCCGCGTACGCCTTCCTTCAGCTTGCACAGACGCGGGCACATCTCGCACTGCACCCGGCCGTCGTCCAGCAACGACCAGTGCCTGGTCGGCACGATCGGACCACGGCCGCGGGTCTCGGCCGGCCGGGTGGCGCGCAGCATCCGAGTGCCCGGGCGCTCGACCGCTGATGTGGGCGCGTTCTCGCTCATCGTGAGTATGATACTGAGGGTCAGAGGCTGATTCACCCGGGTGACGAGGAAGCACCGATGTCCAAAGGACACCATGGGCTGGAGTTCGAGGTGGTGGAAGGCTGGGAACGCCTTCCGCAAGGCTGGTCGTTCACCGAGGTGGCAGGGGTCGCGGTCGATTCCCGCGACCGGGTCTACGTCTTCTGCCGCGGCGAGCACCCGCTCATCGTGTTCGACAAGGACGGCAAGTTCCTCGACGCCTGGGGGGAGGGAATGTTCCCCCGGCCGCACGGGATCTTCATCGACCACGCAGACCAGGTGCACCTGGTCGATTGCTGGGACCACACCATCCGCACGTTCACCACGGGCGGGGAGCTGCTGCGCACGGTCGGGGAGCCCGGACGGTGCTCCAACACCGGGTTCGTGCCCGACGCCTCGCCCGTGCAGTACGCGGGCGAGCCTTTCAACCAGGTGACGAACGTGGCGGTGCTCGGCGACGGGAGCATGTACGTCGCGGACGGCTACGGAAACGCCCGGGTGCATCGGTTCGATGCGAACGGGGCGCTCGAGTTCTCATGGGGTGAGCCGGGAAGCGCACCCGGGCAGTTCAATCTCCCGCACGGCATCGCGGTGGACTCCGCCGGCACCGTCTACGTGGCCGACCGCGAGAATTCCCGTATCCAGCTCTTCTCGCCGGAAGGCGAGTACCGGAGGAGCTGGGACTTCGTGAACCGCCCGGACGACATCTTCATCGACAAGCAGGACAATGTGCACGTGGCGGAGCTCGGCTTTCGCAGCGGAGTGCGGGCAGTGCCGCACTTCCGCCTGATGACCGCGCCACCCCACGGACACGATCCGATCGCGCGGGTCGGGATCTACGATCCGGACGGCGCGGTGCAGTGCCGGATCGGCGGGGAGGAGGAGGTGCTTCCCGGCAACTTCATCGCCCCGCACGGCCTCTGGGTCGACTCACGGGGCGACCTCTACGTCGGCGAGGTGACGGTCGCGTCGGGCGCGGCGGCCCGCCTCGCGCCATTCACACCGCGGTGCTTTCAGAAGTTCACGCGCTCGGGATAGCGATGCTCGACCGATTCGAATTCGACCAGGTGGCGCGCGTCCCGGCGGCGGGCGACAACGTCGCGATCGCGACGCGCCGCCTCGCAGCGGGCGCCGTGGTAGCAGACGGGGCGAGTGCATTCCGCCTCTCCCACACCGTCCTCGAAGGACACCGGTTCGTCCGCGCATCGATTCCGGAGGGGGCGCACCTCACGTCGTGGGGACTCCCGTTCGGCATCGCGGCCCGTGCCCTCGGCCCCGGGGAGTACGTCTGCAACGAAAAGATTCTGGCTGCGCTTGCGGAACGCGATATCGACTTCGAGCTTCCGGCGGCTCCGAACTTCCTGGATACCATCGAGACTTGCGAACTCGAGGAAGCATCGTTCGCGCCGGGCGAGCAGGTCGAGCGCGCCGATTCCGGTGCGACCTTCGACGGTTTCCGGCGCCTGGGCGGCCGCGGGGTGGGGACTCGCAACTTCGTGGTGGTGCTTGCCGCCACTTCCCGCACCAACGGGTTCGTGCGCCAAGTCGCGGATCGGGCCGCGGCCTTGGCTCCGGCCAGGATCGACGGCGTGGTCGCGGTGACCCACACCGAAGGCGGCGGGGTCGGCCGGCCGAACAATCTCGACCACGTGCTGCGGGTGCTCGCGGGGTTCATGGTGCACCCCAACGTGGGGGCAGTGCTCGCGGCCGACGACGGCGCGGGCTCCTACACCAACGACGACGTGAGGCGGTTCATGGAGGGGCGCGGCTACCCGCTGGGACACGTGCTCCATGCCTTTCACCGCATCGAGGGGGGCTACGAGGAGGAGATCACGCGCGCGTCGGCTCTCATCGAGAGCTGGCTACCCGAGGTCGCCGCCGCCCGCCGTAGCCCTGAGCCGGCCGGCGCGCTACGGCTTGCCCTTCAGTGCGGGGGCTCGGATGCGTTCTCGGGCGTCTCCGGCAACGCCCTTGCCGGCTGGGTGGCGAAGGAAGTCATCCGGCACGGCGGCTCCGCCAATCTGGCCGAGACCGACGAGCTCATCGGCGCGGAGCCCTACATGCTCGGGAACGTCCGCGATGTCGCGACCGCACGGAAGTTCCTGGAGAAGATCGAGAGCTTCAAGCGCTACGCGGCGAACCACGGGACCACCGCGGAAGGCAATCCGTCCGGGGGCAACAACTTTCGGGGGCTCTACAACATCGCGCTCAAGTCGCTCGGCGCGGCGCGCAAGAAAGACCCCGATGTTCGGCTCGACTACGTCATCGACTACGGACAGCCCATGGGCCCGCCTGGCTATTACTTCATGGACAGCCCGGGCAACGACCTCGAGAGTATCGCAGGGCAGGTGGCAGCCGGGTCGAACCTCATCCTGTTCATCACCGGGAACGGATCGATCACGAACTTCCCATTCGTGCCGACCTTGAAATTCGTGACCACCACCGGCCGCTTCGAGCTGCTTGCGAACGAGATGGACGTGAACGCGGGGCGCTACAACGACGGCATGGACATGGACGCGCTCGGGGCGGAGACGTTCGAGCTCGCGCTCGACATCGCTTCGGGGCAGCGCAGCAAGGGAGAGCTTGCCGGGCACGCCCAGGTATCGGTCTGGCGCGACTGGCCGCGGACCGGGACGGAAGGGCTGGATGAGCTCCGCCGGCGGCCCGCTCCGACCGGGCGCCCGGTGCCGGTGCGGGAGTCGCCGCCCCTCGTGCTCGCCTTCGATGCGGTGCCCACCGGGGAGGGCGTCGCGTCCGACCAGATCGCCCTGGTGATGCCGACCAGCCTCTGCTCCGGCCAGGTAGCCCGCCTCATCGCCGAGGATCTCGACGCGAACCCGCCGCCTTGGAGCGACGTATCGCGCTTCGTCACGCTCGTGCACACCGAGGGTTGCGGGTCGAACAATGCGGCTGGTCTGTTTCTCGACACTCTGTCGGGTCACCTCGCGCACCGGTGCGTGCGCCATGCGGTCCTGCTGGAGCACGGCTGCGAGCAGACCCACAACGACGCGGT
>JAKZYK010000461.1:0-4319 GCA_047514485.1 Gammaproteobacteria bacterium | reverse complement strand
AGGGGCGCTGCGCGGGTCCGTCAAGCGAGCACGGTCCGGGCTGCGCTGCGCAGCCGAGGGAGCAGGGTCGCATGGTTCGGCATCAGGTCGTAGTCTGCGCAGCGGGCGATGTCCTCCTCCAGATCGTCCCACTGGATTGCTGCCAGCTCCCGCGCGGTGAAGCGGTCGAACACTTCCGGCATCCCCATCTGGGCCACCGGGTTCGCGGTGCGCTCGGCGAGGGCGACGCGCCGGGCGGTCTCGGGCTCCAGGAGGTACTCGAGAAAGTCTTCCGCCTCGCCCGAGCGTGGGGCGGATTCGAGCACCGAGGTGATCTCGGTGAACACGATCCCGCCCCGGCCCCCGATCGGGCCCGACCGCGGCGTGACGGCACGGACCTCCAGGTATCCCGCGAGGCGCGCCGGCGACGCGGTGTAGATCCCTCCGCTCACGTAGAAGTCGATGGTGCCGTCGACCAATGCACGATTCAGCTCGAGATGGTCATCGGTGACGACAGTGGCGCCGCGGAACCATCGCCGCGCGGTGGCGCCGAAGCGCCCTCTCTGGTCCTCGCTCAGCGAAGTGAAGGGATCGAGTCCGGCTCCGATGCACACGTGAAAGAGGTTGAAATCCTCGTAGAGCAGGACACCGTAGGGGCGCGGCGATCGCTCGTTGGCAAGCTCGAAGCCCTGGTCCTCGGCGCTCGCGCGGTCGATGCGTTTCGTATTGACGACGAGGTTGAAGGGGCCGAAGCGCTGGCAGATGCCGATGAGAGCCCCTTCGTTGCCGCGCGCCCAGGCGTAGAGGCGGCCGAACTGGGGCAGCATGCGGTCGAAGAACGGCTCGAAGCGCTCCGGGTCGAGCGCGCGCACGAGGCCGGCCGGATGGAGCGAGCCGCGCACGTAGGCGTTGTTGATGTTCAGCACATCGCACGCGGCGCGTCCGGCCAGGAGGTCGTCGTTGGTGCCGGCGTCGGAGAGCAGGGTACGCGCACGGACTCGGCTCGAACCGCGGCGCTCGAAAGGCTCCAGCACGCGAGGGGAGTCGTATCCCTCCCAGCAGAGAAGATGAATCACGCCGCGAACCTCACCAAGCTGCTCCGCGGCCCGCGAGGTGGTACGAGCCTCGTCGATTCACTAGTGCACATGCCTTTATCGGGAAAATCACTTGCCGATTTATCTCAAAACTGGAAAAATCCGTTTCCGATTCAGGTCCGAATCGGAAACAAATTCAGCCGGAACGGCACCATGGTCGACTCGCTGAAGGAAATCATCCTGGACTTCCAGGAGGCTGAGCTGGCAACCGGGGTCCCGCGCCGCCTGGAGGTGACCGCGGTGCCGGGCAAGGCGACCGTTTGCATCGGCCCGCGGCGAAGCGGCAAGTCTACCTTCATGTTCCAGCTCATCCGCAAGCTGCTGGCAAGCGGCGTGCCGCGCGAGAACGTCCTCTACCTGAACTTCTTCGACGACCGCCTGCGCCACCTGCAACGCGATGGGCTCGCCGTCGTGCTGGAGGCGTATTTCTCCCTCTACCCGGAGAAAAAGAACGCGCAGAAGGTCTACTGTTTCTTTGACGAGCTCCAGGTCGTCCCCGGTTGGGAATCCTTTGTGGATCGGGTGATGCGCACGGAGGCGTGCGAGGTGTACATCACCGGCTCGTCCGCGCGGATGTTGTCTCGGGAGATCGCAACGCAGATGCGCGGCCGGGCGCTCTCCTGGGAGATGTTCCCGTTCTCGTTCAGGGAGTTCCTCGACTTCAAGGGGATTGACGGCGATGGCCCCTTGTCCGCCCGCAGACGCCTGCTCGTCCGGCACGCATTCGACGAGTACTGGGAGACCGGCGGCTTCCCCGAAGTCGCCGGACTCGACCGGCCGCTGCGGATCAAAACCCACCAGGAGTATTGGGGCGCGATGCTGTTCCGCGACCTCATCGAACGCCATGATGTCTCCCATCCCCGAGCGGTCTCGGACCTGGCCCACTGGCTGGTGGACAATACCGCGTCTCTGTACTCCATCAACCGGCTCACGGGCTACCTGAAGTCACTCGGCCATCGAGCGCCGAAATCGGCGGTTTCCGACTATCTGGACTGGTTCGAGGACGCCTTCTTTCTGTTCACGGTACGCATCTTCGACGCATCCCTGGCGCGCTCGAACGCGAACCCCAAGAAGATCTACTGCGTCGATCACGCACTGGTGAGGTCGGTGTCCTCCGGAATCCTGGTCAATTCCGGCCACCTGCTCGAAAATCTGGTGTTCATGGCGCTCCGCCGCGTCACTCCCGACGTTTTCTACTACCGGTCCAGGACCGGGCGGGAAGTGGACTTCGTCGCCCGCATGCCCGACGGCTCGCACATGCTGGTCCAGGTGTGCGAGTCTCTGGCAGACCCGAAGACCCGGCAGCGGGAAGTGACCGCGCTTCGCGACGCCATGGCCGAGCTGAACCTGCGGTCGAGCGTGATGGTGACGCGCGACGGGCTTGGCGGCGCGGGCGGTGAGCAGCGAATGACGGTTGACACCGGCACGATCGAGGTCGCCGCCGGCTGGCGTTTCCTTCTCGATCACTGTCAAGTGCTTCCATATGGTCCATGGTGAGGGCGCCACTGTGCTCTCTCAGCAACCCCACCGCAGCGCCGCGGTATGCACCGGCGCATCCCACAGCGACAGAGCTTCATCGTCCATGAGTGAGAGGGTGAACGAACAGCCGGCCATGTCGAGAGAGGTCACGTAGTTACCGGTCAGGCTCCGGACGATCTCGATACCGCTCGACGCCATCGCACGGCGCGCGGCGTCGTACATCAGCGTCAGCTCCATCAGCGGGGTGGCGCCGAAGCCGTTGATCAGCAGGAGCGCCCGCTCCCCCCCGGCAGGTGAGAGGTCGTTCAGAATCGGTTCGACAAGCTGGACGGCGATCTCGTCGGCGGACGCCAGAGGGAGTCGTTTGCGGCCGGGCTCGCCATGTATCCCGACCCCCATTTCCATCTCGTCGTCACCGATATCGAAGGTCGGCCTTCCGGCTTCCGGCACGGTACAGCTCGTCAGCGCGACCCCCATCGACGCGGTGCGCTCGTTGACGCGCGCACCGAGCGCGCGGCACGCTTCCAGATCCGCGCCGGACTCCGCGGCCGCGCCCACGACCTTCTCCACCACGAGCGTTCCGGCGACCCCCCTGCGGCCGGTCGTATACGTGCTGTCCTCCACCGCGACGTCATCATTGGTCAGCACCGTCGCGGCCGTCCCCTCGTACATCTCCACCGCCATCTCGAAGTTCATGACGTCGCCGGAGTAGTTCTTCACGATGAAGAGCGTCCCCGCGCCGCGATCGACCGCCTGCGCGGCCGCGAGCATCTGGTCCGGAGTCGGGGAGGTGAACACCTGGCCGGGACATGCCGCGTCCAGCATCCCGAGTCCCACGAATCCCCCGTGCAGCGGCTCGTGTCCGCTGCCGCCCCCCGACACCAGCGCGACCTTGCCCTCGGGCACCGGCGCCACGCGGCTCAGAAAGACGGGGTCCTGATGGAGTCGGACGACATCGCCGTACGCCGCCTCGAATCCGCGGAGACTCTCCGAAAGCACGTTGTCCACACCGTTGATCAGCTTCTTCATTTCGCCTCTCCTGCACTGCTCGCAGTCCACCCGTCAGAATCGGACACCGATCCGGCTCCGCGATGTTCAATCGCCCACTGCCTCTGCACGGCGATTCTGACGGGTTCAGCGCACATCAGCGAGATCGCCGAATCCGGGCGGTGGGCAGACCCGGCCGACATTCGGTCCGCGGAATTCGGGCACTCAAGCCTTGCGTGTCTCCTCGGCAATCCGCCCCGGTCGGCACCGGGGCATCGGGTCTCCTCGATCTCCTCGACCACGTCACCCGTGTCGACGGCCTCCGACGCTCATTCGACCAGTTCGCACAGTCGCCACACCGTGTCCCGGATCAGTGATTCGAGCGCCTTCTGCTTCCTCTTGTTCTGCATCACAGGAACCTGGAGGTGCAGCGTGCGGGTATTGCGCTGAGGTGCGTTCCGCGGCTCCGCGTGCCCGGCGTGCCCGGCGTGCCCCGGATGGGCCGAATGGTACTCCTTCAGAAATGCCTGCTGCTCCTCCGGCGAGAGGTGGCACACGGCGAAGATGGTATCGATGTGCCGGGCCGGCAGCGGCGTTGCATCCGACGGGTTGGTGATCTGGGAGATGAAGCTCTTGTGGGTGCCGGTGACCTCGGCGATCTTGCGCCGAATGCCGGACGGACGCTGGTCGATGAGTCGTCGCAGGGTCGTCTTGTAGGCGGCGATGCGTTCCTGCCGCTTGCCCCGGCCGGCTGTCATCGTCGTCGTCACAGTGCCGCAA
>JAKZYK010000460.1:0-24015 GCA_047514485.1 Gammaproteobacteria bacterium | reverse complement strand
CCCGCCACCTCGACCGGCAGGTAAAGCTCGGTGCCCGCCGCCAGGTCCCGGATGTCCATGTTCCCGCCGACGCGGCGCGGCGGCACGATGGAGTGCAGGCCGGGCTCGGCCGGCGCCAGGCCGATCGTGCCGCAGAACGGCTTCAGAGGCACCTTGCCCCCCGGCCCGTAGAGCGCGGGGGCGAGAGAGGCGGCATCGTAGCTCCAGATGTTGAGCGCCGGGTCGGGGAACTGGTCGGCCAGCAGTCCGAAGCCCGGTATGCAGGCGGTCCAGCCCCAGCCCGACGGCCCGAACTCGAGCAACGTGACCTTGACGGCATCCCCCGGCGCGGCCCCGTCGATGAAGACGGGGCCGGTGACCGGGTTGATCTTGCCGAAGTCGAGGTCCGTCACGTCCTTGACGGTCGAGCCCGGGCCAAGCTGGCCGCCCGAGGCTTCGACGGTCTCGAACTCGACCGTCTCGCCCGGGGCAATGGTCAGTCGCGGCTCGAACGTGTTGTCCCAGCCGTAGTGACTGTGATCCTTGTGGATCGTATGTGCGCAGCTATTCAGCATCTTTCGAGTACACATACTCGTAGTGGACCGGGATGTGGATCGGGTCGGTGAAGAAGATGTCCTCGCCGCCGATCCGCGCCGAATGCATCGCGAAGCGGACTTCGTTGAAGACCGGCACCCACGGCGCATCGTCCATGATCTTGTTGTAGATCTGGCGCCACATTTCGATCCGGGCCTCGACCTGGTCCGCGCCCGCCATGCCGTCGGCCTTGGCGGCCAGGGCGTCGATCTCCTCGTTGCAGTACTTGGCCCAGTTCCAGCCGCCCGGGACCGCGCCGCCGCACCCCAGGATCGGCCCGTAGAAGTTGGACGGATCGGGATAGTCGGCGATCCACGCCATGCCGCCCGACCACAGCATCGGTGCCGTGCCCTGGCCGCCGGCGTCGATGACCGTGGCCTGCGCCAGCGACTTGATCTCGGCCGTGATGCCGACGGCCGCCAGATCCTGCTGGAAGGATTGAGCGATCCGCGGGTTGGGATCGGTATTCATGGCGTAGAGCTCGGGCTCGAAGCCGTCCGGGTAGCCGGCCTCGGCGAGCAACTGCCTGGCCTTCTCCGGATCGTAGGAATAGCCCTCGAAGGCGGTGTCATAGGCCGGCATGGCCGGCGGTAGCGGCTGGTTGGCCATGACGCCGCGGCCGTTGACGATGCGCACTACGCGCTCCTTGTTGATCGCCATGTTGACGGCTTGGCGCACCAGCTTGTTGTCGAACGGTGCCTGGGTCGTATTCAGGGTGATGTAACCTGTGTGCAGAAGGTCGCCTTCCACGATCAGATCCTTGTTGGCCGGGTCGTTCTTCTCCTGCAGGAAGTTGGCCGACGGGATCGGATCTCCCAGGACGTCCACCTCGCCGCGCTTCAAGCGCAGCAAGGCCACGCTCGGCTCCTGGCCGACCTCGAACACGATCCTGTCGAGGTGCGGCGCGCCATCGCGGAAGTAGTCGGCGTTACGCTCGAACACGACCCGCTGGCCGAGCTTCCACTCGGTCATCCGGTAGGCGCCGGTGCCGACCGGGTTGCGGCCGAAGTCCTGGCCGTAGCGCTCGATTTCCTCCTTCGGCACGGCGAAGGAGAAGTTGATCGCCACCACGTGGAGGAAGGTCGCATCGGGCTGCGAGAGCTCGATCACCACGGTGTGGTCATCGGGTGTCGTGATCCCGCTCAGTTCCTGCGCGGCGCCCGACGCCATCTCGTCGAACCCCTGTCGAGCCCGATCATCGCGATCACCGGCAGGATCGCATTGCGCAGCGCGTGCACCGGGATGACGCGCCGGCCACTCAGGCCCTTGGCCCTGGCGGTGCGGATGTAGTCGTGGCGCAGCACCTCAACCATGCTGGAGCGCATCATACGTGAATACCAGCCACCTCCGGCGATGCCGAGTGTGAGCGCCGGCAATATCAGGTGGCCGAGCGTGCCGAAGCCGCTCAGAGGAAACCAACCCAGGAGATTGGCGAAGACATAGAGCAGCAGCAGGCCGACGACGAACTGCGGGGCCGACACGCCGGCGAAGGACACGATCATCACCCCTCTGTCCAGCCACTTGCCTCTTTGGGTCGCGGCCAGAATGCCGGCCGGCAGCCCGATCAGGAGCTCGAAGAAGATCGCTCCGGCCATGAGCAGCAGGGTGGCAGGCAGACGGCTCGCGATCAGCTCCGACACTTCGGCCTTCTGCACGTAGGAACGGCCGAGATCGCCCTGGACCAGCTTGCCGAGATAACGGGCGTACTGCACCGGGACCGGCTGGTCCAGGCCGAGCTGGTGGCGGATGTTCTCGACCGCCTGCGCGCTGGCGCTGCGGCCCGCGATCATCCGCACCGGGTCGGCGGGAATGAGAAAGGTGAGGCCGAAGGTGACGATCGAGACACCGAGCAGGATGAGCGCGGACGCGGCCAGGCGGCGTGCCAGATAGCGCAGCATCATCGCCCTCTCTGGGTCGGATCGAGCGCGTCACGCAAGGCGTCGCCCACCAGGTTGAAGGCCAGGGCCAGCGCCATGATCGCGATGCCGGGAAAGAACACCAGCCAAGGCGCGGTCAGGAAATAGGACTGGCTTTCGAAGATGATCCCGCCCCAGGAAGGCGTCGGCGGTTGAACGCCGATCCCGAGAAACGACAGGGTCGCCTCCAGAAGAACCGTCGTTGCGATCCCGAGCGTCGCCCAGACCAGAATGGTCGGAATCAGGTGGGGGAGGACGTGCAGGAACAGGATGCGGGGCCAGGCCGCGCCCAGGGCGCGCGCCGCTTCGATGTACTCGCGTGCGACAAGGGCAGTCGTTTCCGTATAGATGACCCGTGCGATCTGCACCCAGTTCACCAGCGCGATCACCATGGCGACGATCCACAGGGACGGCGTGAAGATGGCCGCGAGCGCGATGGCCAGGAGCAAGGCCGGAAAGGCCATTTCACGTTACGGTTCCGGTCCCCGGTAGGTCGGACAAGCGTAGCGCAATCCGACACAGGGCCGCGGTGCGATGTCGGGGTACTACAGGGAGACTACGGTTCCAGAGGGATATGAAGGCCCGAATGACGGTATTGGGCGAGATGGGGCCGCTCGGTAACGCGAAAGGGGTGCGCTTGGCGCGCCGATGGCGCAGATGAGGGGGCGCCGGTCCATCAGCGGCGAGATTCCGGCTAGCGTGAAATGATCCTGGGCATCGCCCCCGATGCATACCGATATTGAGGCGGTCGAAGATCGGTTAGATTGCGCTGCGGAGCCTTCGCTTCATTTCGCCATTCTCCCCGGAATCCGGATGCCGCCGAACCGCCGATCGAGCCCGCGATGAGCAGCGTCGTCGCGGCCGGCCATACGCTCACCGTCACCGCGGCGGAGGATGTGCTCCGCGCGGGCGGCAACGCGTACGACGCGGTCATCGCGGCGCTCGCGACGAGCTTCGTGGCCGAGCCGGTGCTCTCCTCGCCCGGCGGGGGCGGCTTCCTGCTCGCGGCGCCGGCGGGAGAACGGCCGCGGGTCTATGATTTCTTCGTGCAGACTCCGCGCGAGCGCCGGCCCGCTGACGATGTCGAGTTCTATCCGGTGACGGCGGATTTCGGCGCTGCGCAGCAGGAGTTCCACATCGGACGGGGCACGATCGCGACGCCGGGGATGATGCGGGGGATCGCCGAGATCCACGCCGATCTCGCGACGGTGCCGCTGCCCGAGCTCGTGGCACCGGCCTGCCGGCTTGCGATCGACGGCATTACGGTGAGCGAGAATCAGGCGTACCTGTGCGGCGTGGTGGAGGCGATCATCGGCGCGAGCGATGCGTGCCGCTCGATCTTCGCGAGCGTGGAGTCGCCGGACAGGCTGGCGCATGCCGGCGAGCGCGCGGTGAACCCCAGGCTCGCCGATTCGCTCGAAGCGATCGCGATGGAGGGTGCGGATCTGTTCTACCGAGGCGAGATCGCCGCGTCGCTCGTCGCGGACATGGCGGCCGGTGGGCACCTCGGGGCGGCGGATTTCGCGGGCTATCGGGTCGAGAAACGTGAGCCGCTGTCGTTCGAGTACCGCGGGGCGCGCATCCTCACGAACCCGCCGCCGTCGTCCGGCGGAACCCTGATCGGCTTCGGCCTCGATCTGCTCGGTGCGCACGACATCGGCGCCGAACCATTCGGCTCTGCCGCGCACCTCGGGCGGCTCGCCGCGGTGATGGAGGCGACAGCCGCGGCGCGCATCGAGCATTCCATCGAAGCGCTCGCGTCGTTCGACCCGGTGTCCGCGGAGCGGTGGCGGGAGCAGATCGGGTGGCGCATGCGTGCGTTCCGGGGCACGACCCACGTGAGCGTCATCGACGCGGCGGGCAGCATCGCGAGCGCGACGGTGTCGAACGGCGAAGGCTCGAGCTATGTGGTCCCCGGGACCGGCATCGTCATGAACAACATGCTGGGCGAGGACGATCTCAACCCGGGAGGGTTCCATCGATGGACGCCCGATGAACGCATGACGTCGATGATGGCTCCCACCGCGCTCGCATGGCGCGACGGGCGCAGGGTCGCGACCGGCTCGGGCGGCTCGAACCGGATCCGCACCGCGCTGCTGCAGGTGCTCGTCAATCTGGTGGATTTCGCGATGGACGTCGAGGAAGCGGTCATCGCTCCGCGGATCCACGTGGAGGATTCGTTCCTGAGCGTCGAGGGCGGGTTCGACACCGAGCGCATCGCCTCCGTGCTCGAGGCGTGGCCTGATCACCTGTTGTGGGATGCGCCGAACATGTTCTTCGGCGGTGCGCATACCGTCGCGTCCGGAGGGCGCGGGGTCGAGGGCGCCGGTGATCCGAGGCGGGGCGGCGCGTGCGCGATCATCGCGTGAGCCCGCGCGATCGACACGCCTCCGCTCGCGGGCTACGACATGAAGTTGCGTGTGATCATTGCGGCCAGCCGCTTCATCACGATGAAACCGTCGGCGGGATTGGCTTCGAGGACATCGAGCAGTGCCTTGCCGGGAATCGCCAGGAGACGCGTCGGCTCGAGGCACGCGGCGGTGGCGATGCGCCGGGGTTGATCCGAGACGAGCGCGGCCCAGCCGATGACCATGCGCGAGGTGAGGACCGAGTGACCCTCGTCCGGCCGGTTACCGACGCCAAGCGAGAACCGCACCCGGCCGTTCACGAGAACGTAGACATCGACGGCAGCGTCGCCGAAGCGGTAGACGGCTTCGCCTTCTTCGTAGTCGTGCGCATGGCACAGCGCTGCGATGGTATCGAGGGCCGCCGCCGACAGCCCCTGGAAAAGCTCGGCATGCGAGAGCGCGCGAAGCGCGGTTGCATCAGTCGTCATCGGATGTGCCTCGGCAATCGGCGCCACCGGGCGCCTGGACTGAGAACAGGCCCTCTTTCTCAGGTGAACTTGTCATATCGGATGTCGGAAGCCGGGAGCCGGGCTTCCATGACCAGCATGCGCAGCGCGCCGTCCACCATTGGAGGCGGACCGGCCACGAACGCAGTCAGGTGGTTCCACGCCCCGGCCATACGTTCGCCTGCGACGAGGTGCACGAAGCCCTGAGCGACGTCGATGCACCGGGGGATCCGCGAGTCGTGGTCCGCGACCTGCTCGTCGACCTGCTCGTCGGAGAACGCGACGGTGACCGAGAGCCGGCCCGCGGCGGACTCGACCAGCCGGGCAAGCTCGTCCGTGAAGAACATGTCCTCGCGCGTGCGCACTCCGAAGAACAGGTGGCCTCGCCGCCGCTCGAAGTGACCGCTCGACACGGCATGGGACAGGACGGACATCATGCCGGCGACGCCTGAGCCGCCGGCGATGCACAGCAGGTCCTTTCCTTGCTCCGGGCGCCAGATCGCCTTGCCGAGCGGTCCGAACACGTCGAGCGCGCTGCCCGCTCGCCCGGGTCCGATCCAACTGGAGAAGCCGCCCGCGGGCTTGTGCTTGATGACGAAGTCCAGTCGATCGGTGTCCGTGGCGTAGTTGACCATGGAGTATGCGCGGTACCCGGCGAGCCCGGGGACCGCGAGCACGACGAATTGCCCGGCGTCGAACGTGACGGGCCGGTCGAGTTCGACGTGGAACGCGTCGACGTCGTGGGTCATCGAGTGGACGCCGGCGAGGGTTCCGGGCGTGTGCCGCGGCCGCGGTGCGTCGCCGGCGCCCGCATCGATTCGCGACGGGACGAGGATCTCGCAATCGCCGAGCGCGGCGCCCTGACACATCAGGAACTCGCCGCGGTCGCGTTTCAGATAGGCGTGTCCCGGGGCTTGGGGCCAGACGTCTTCGACCATGCCGGGGCGGGCGCGCGCTTTGCAGGTGCCGCATGATCCCGTCGCGCATTCATAGGGAACGCCGACGCCCGCGCGCAGCGCCGCGTACAGGAGCCGCTCGTGCGGTGCGCACTCGATCTCGTGATTCGACGTTTTGGTTCGGACCGTGACCTTCAACGTCGACCCTTCCCGCCGGACCGCACGCCGCAGGACCTACCAATCGAATTCGTCATCCTCGTCGTCTTCGTATTCGTAAACGAGCTCGCTCTCGATGCAGGCGAGCACGTTGCCGCCCTCGACCTTCGCTTCGTAGCGCAGCAGCGTGCGGTCGTTCTCCGCCGGGCCGACCGCCTCGCCGGTGCGCATGTCCCACTGCCACAGGTGCTTGCTGCACGTGAGGACGGGGCCGGAGCACATGCCGGAGGTCGCGAGCGGCTCCTCCATGTGAGGGCACGCGGGAGGAAAGACGCTGAAGCCGTCGTCACCGAGGTGGGCCACGACGACGGTGACGCCGTCTACGACGAACGAGGCGAGGTGGCTCGGCGCGACGTCGCTCGTCGAACATATTCTCTTCCAGGCCATCGCCGCTCCCGTTTCCGTCTCAGGCATCGGCCGGCCGCCGGCACGCTCCATCGCGTCGTGCACGCTCACGCCGGATACGGGATGCGATACCAATCGATCCGGTTCGCGCGGATGGTTGTCTCTGCCTCGATCGCCGCTGTCGCATCGGCGTCAGATCGGCCAGTGCGATCCCTTGTCGAGGCGGCGCGTATCGAGCCGCACGATGCGCTCCACGAACTTCGCACTTCCGTTCTCGAGCTTGAACCGGTCGTGGTACTTGCCGACCAGGAAGAGGTTCGACGAGCCCGCTTCGACGTGGGAGGCCAGGCCGTCGAGGATGGTCCGGTAGACGGCTAACGACGAGACCGCGGACGCGCTCGCTCCGTCCTCGTCGACCGCGACCCGGTAGACGACGGTATGCCTCGACAGCGGCGAGTGATCCGTATTGTGCTTGGGCAGCAGCTCGCACATCGACACCATCTCGGCCAAGCTGGCGTCGAGGTAGGTCATGTCGTAATGGATCTCGGGGCTGAACGCCTTGATCGCGTAATAGAACTGGTCGTCGCATAGCGCAAGCCAGTCTTTCCACCGGCACTCGTCGAGGGCGAGGCTCGCTTCATAGATGGTCGATCGGACCGTGTCGTTCGGGGTGTTCATTCATCGACTCCATCGTATCGCCGCGCGCTTGCGTTGTTCTTTCCCGCGCGCGGGCAATCCACGGCCGCCGGCGCGCATGACTTGCGGTGACGCACGCCGCGCCGATTTTCAGGCGGCGGCCGCGTACGGCTTCTCCGGATCGGACGGACGGCGGTTCATCCACTTGCCCCACTCGTCGTAGAAGTGGCGCATCCCGATCTCGTCGTGGATCGTGTTGTTCTCGTGCCGGCCGTGCAGGATGCGCCGTGGCTCGGCGTGCTCGTTCATCGCCGCCTGCTGCGTGGTGACCGCGAGGAGATCTTCATGCAGGTTGCGGCCGAACGGACCCCAGATGCTGTTGTGGTGGCGGATTCGCACCATCCGCTCTTCGGGTGTGTCGCTCTTCAACCCCAGCCCCCGGAACTCGATGAGCACCCGATCCGGGGCCAGCGGGGTCATGATGTCGCAGCGCAGCGCCGACCCTCGCAGATTGAAGTTGACCCCGGGGAACATGTCGATCATGTACCAGTGATTCGGCGGCAGTCCCGGGAAGGAGAGCGATTCGCGCGACTCGAAACCCTCGTACTTGTCGTACTGCACCTCGAACGACCCGACGGTGACGTGGCCGTTCTCGAACCCGGTATTCTGGCGCGCGAAGTACGCGTCGTTGAAGCCGGTGATGCGGTTATGGTAGTGCAGGTAGTCGTGGTAGAACTCCGAGTTGGTGTCGTGCCACAGCTTGTAATTGCAGGGAATGATCGCCTTGTGATAGTGGAAGACCTCAAGCGGCTCGGCGCCGATGTGGTCCTTCAGGCAGTCGAAGCAACCGGCCCCCCATTCCTCGACCGATTTGCCTATCGCGTCGTCGAGGGTGACCCAGACGAACCCGCCGAAGTGGACCTCGCAGCGCAGGCGGCGCAGCCCGACGTCGCCGCGTGAGAGTCGGTTCTGATAGCCTTCCTTCTCGCGCGAGATGTGTGCGCAGTTGCCCTTCATGTCGAACTGCCAGCCATGGAACATGCACGTCATGTGCCTCGGCGCGCCGGACGCGGCCCCGTCCTTGAAGCTGCCGGCGGGGCGGTTCTCGATGGTGTTGCCCCGGTGCGGGCAGACGTTGAGGAATGCGCGCACTTGGCCGTCCGGCCCTCGCGCCACGATGATCGGCTCCCTCGCGATGGTGGTGGTGCGGAAGTCGTACAGCTCCGGGATCTCCGACTCGTGGCATACCACAACCCAGCTCTTCTTCCAGATTTTCGCGATCTCTTCTTCGAAGATCTCCCGGTCGGAGTAGATCCGGCTGTCGATGTACTCGCCGTCCTGGAGCTGCCCGGGCACATCCTTCCAATGTTTGTGGTTTCTGGCTGGCATCTGTCGACTCCTCGGTGCTCGCTCCGGGCTCGCGGATAATGGACCGTCACTCGCGAGATCCGGAGCGCTCCTCATTGACCTGAGTTCGCGGGCACGAGCGCCCAAGCCGTCCGTCGCCGGACGGCAATATGGAAAACCAACCCGCGAGATTTGTAAATTCCTTCAAGCAAATAAATTGATTGGTCTCGTCGATGAATCGGCATCGCCGGGGCACGGCGGTTGGAGATCGGCCAGCGTGTCAGCGCGGCTTTTTCTTCTTCGGCGGCTCGTAATCCTTTGTCCGCCGGTGGAAGGCGCTGTAGGCGTGCTGGTAGGAGATTTCCAGCACCGGATAAATGTCGCTGACGCTCCATCCCAGCTTCGCCAGTGCCCGGACTTTGTCGCTCTTCGTATCGAGCTGCGCGATGTCCGCCGGGATCTTCCGCGCCGTCGCCTCCGGGGTCTCTTGCGCCGACTCTTTCGGCTGCGGGTCCGCGGGGCTCTCCTGCACCGTCTCCTTCGGCTTCGGCGCGGACGACTTCGAATCCTTGCTGCGCCGGTTCTCGATATCCTCGAGCTTCGAGTCCCACTGCATCGCCCTTGCGAACTTCTCGAGCTCCGACTCGCCCATGAAGACCGAATGCTCCGGACCCGGATAGACCTTCGCCTTGACCTCGTCGCGGTAGCGGATGAAGACGTCCTCGATGATCGGGATGAAATCGGTGTAGATCTTCGAGTGGCGCGGAGTGTGCTCCGGATAGAGATGCATCAGATCGGACGTGATGATGTGGACTCCATGTCCGCCCTGACCGCCTCCGAGGCTGATGACCGGCACCGGCAGGGTCTGGGCGAGATACTCCGTGACTTCCTGGGTCGTGACCTCGGTCATGATGGAGAAACACCCCGCGTCGACGAACGCCACCGCGTCGTCGACGAGCGCGCGAGCGCGATCCGCGGTCTTGCCTTGGGCGAAGAAGCCGCCGAGCTGAGCGATACGCATGGGAGTGATACCGATGTGGCCCTGGACCGGGACGCCCGCCTTGATGATCGCTTCGATGTTCGGCGCGTGATGTCGGTTGCCCTCGCACTTCATCACCTCGGCGTTCGCCTCGTGCACGAAGCGCCCGGCGTTCTCGACCGCCTGCTCGGCCGACGTGTGGAAGCTCCAGTACGGCATGTCGACCATCCGCAGCCCGTACCGCGAGCCCCGATCGATCGCCTTGGCCATCATCATCACCTCGTCGAAGGTGACGGTTACCGTGCTCTGGTGGCCGAAAAGGATCATGCCGCCGGTATCCGACACGCAGAGAATGTCGACCCCGAGATCGTCGGCGATGACGGCGCTACGGTAGTCGTAGATCGCCATCTGCACGATCTGCTCACCTTCGCGCATCTTGCGCATCAGGGTGCGCAGCGTGACTTTTCGTCGTTTCTTCGGTGCCTCTGCCATCAAGTGGTTCCTCCTGAGTCGTGCACTTGTCGTCGGGCGTGTCATCGTCACCGACCGCACAAGATGTTAGGTGGGGCGCCAAGGCAGTGTCTAAGAGTTTTCAGTTATCGGCTGATAGGTACACCTGCATTCAGGTATTAGATAGCTGATACCAATCAACTGATAGAAACAGCTATCAGACGGTAATAGATTTCGCCAACCAATCGGTGGATCTACTGAATTTACATATAACAGGCCGAATCAGTTAAGCTCCGCCGCCGGAGCGAGTGTGTCTGATGAATCCGCGCGCCGACTCAACTGGTCCGTGCTTGGGCACACGAGCGGGCTACAAGCTACGAGGGGGGGATGCATGAACGTGAAAAAGATTGCGGCAGTTGCGGCAGGCGCCGCGCTGGCGGCGGCGATGGCGACTCAGAGCACATCCGCGGGCGTCGATTTCGGGAAGGAAGGCGATGCCGTGAATCTGGTCATCGGCTACCAGCCGTACTACACCGAATCGTGGTCCGGGGTGGTGAACAACGGCAAGGGCTTCTGGAAGAACTATCTGCCGGCGGACTCGACCGCCAAATTCGAGATCGGGCTGCAAGGCTCGGTGATCGTGAACGCGATGACCGGCGAGAAGCAGCATGTCGGCTACATGGGCGACATGCCGGCGATCGCGTCGACGTTCCGTAACATCAAGGAGCGCGGAGGCACGGACATCCGGATCGTCGCAGTGCTCGGCACGTCGAAGCAGCAGTGCAACATCTTTCTCGTGCGCAATGACGCGCCGAAGTTCGCCAACGGCAAGGAAGCTGTGCAGTGGATGGACGGCAAGGTGACCTCCGCCCCCCACGGCGCATGCACGGACCGCTTCGCACGTCTCGCGTTCCAGAAGGCCGGCATCGAGCCGAAGCGTTATCTCAACCAGAACATCGAGGTCATCACCACGAACTTCCGCGCCGGCAAGCTCGACGCGGCCGCGATCTGGGAGCCGACCGCGTCGAAGATCGTCATGGCGGGCATCGCCAGGCGCGCCGCCAGCGGCGAGGACTTCGACGCCCTCGACGGCGGCTTCATGGTGATGCTGAACGACCTCATCGAGCAGCGCCCGGACGTCCATCGCGGCTGGCTCGAGGCGGAGCTCGACGCGCAGCTCTACATGCTTGACCCGGCGAACGCGGACGACGTAGCCGCGATGGCGGAGGCGCAGACCGAGCAGATCGACAAGGACGTCCTCAAGCACTCGCTGTTCGGGGGCTGGCCGGCGGAACAGGGCGGCGGCGAGGTGAAGGTCCAGCTCGACTTCATCGTTACCGATCGGGTGCAGGGGCTGCTCGACGACGCGACGGCGTTCCTGTACAGCTTGGCGAAGAAGCCGGCGGCGGCCGCGACGATTCGCGAAGGCGGCGTAATGGACGGCGTGGCGCGCGACCTCCTCAAGGCGCGCGGTCTGTCGAGTCCGCTCGGAGTCATCAAAGCTCAGATGTAAGCCGGAATCCCGGCTGCGTAACCCGCGGTGTGTGCGGACGAACCGGAGACAAATCGGTTCGTCCGCTTACCACCGCCGTCATCCACAAGAGCGCCGCGTACAGAAGGCCCGGGGCATTCCCGCGTGCTCCATGGAGGAACCTGATTCCATGACCGGCGGTCCCGTCGAGAGCACGTCCGGCGCAAGACCCGAGCCGCCGCGCGGTATGGCGATGTTCGCCTACCGGGTGGGCCGGACGGTCTGGACCTCTGCTCCGTATCTGACGGTGCTCGGCATCGCGGCGTGGCTCACGGCTTGGTGGCTGTTCAGCGAGGTCTGGCTCCTGCCCCGCTTCGAGAAGATGCCCGGTCCGGTCGCGGTGCTGTCGGATCTGTTCGCATTCGAACCGTTTCAGGGCATCTCGGTGTTCACCGCAGAGTACTATGAGCACATCTGGGTGAGCTGCCGGCGAATCCTCTTCGCCTTCTGCATCGCGACCGGGCTCGGAGTCCCACTCGGGCTGCTCATGGGCTGGTCGGTGCCGTTCCGCCACTTCACCTTTCCCATTCTCGAGATCCTGCGCCCCATCCCGATCCTCGCGTGGGTACCGTTGTCCATCCTGATGTTCAAGGGTTTCGAGGCGCCGGTCATCTTCCTCGCGACCCTCGCGTCGCTGTTCGTGACCATGTTGAACACGATGCTCGGTGTGCAGTCCATCGACGACTCGTACTTCCGCGCCGCCGGCTGTCTCGGGTCGAGCAAGTGGCAGGTCTTCCGTCACGTCGTCGTCCCCGGCGCGCTGCCGTTCGTCTTCACCGGCTTGCAGATCAGCATCGGGGTGGCGTGGTTCTCACTCGTCGCGGCGGAGATGGTGTCGGGAGACTGGGGGCTCGGCTACCTCATCGTCGATGCCTACATGAACAACGTGACGGTGCCGATGGTGATCGGCATGGTCACCCTCGGATTCGTCGGGTGGGGCACGTCGATCGTCGTGCGCTTCGCGGGCAACCGGATGATGCAATGGCGTACCCGCGCGCTCGCACTGGAGGGCCGCTGATGTCCGATGGCGCGGGTACCGGTGCGATCAGCATCCGCAACGTGACGAAGATCTACGATCCGGAAGGCGTCAACGTGCTGGCCGTCGACAACTGCTCGCTCGAGATCGGCGCCGGCGAGGTATGCATGATCGTGGGGCCGTCGGGGTGTGGGAAGACGACGCTGCTGAACGCCATCGCGGGCTTCCACTCGGTCACCTTCGGCGAGATCCGGCTCGACGGCGAGGTGCTGTGCAACGAACGGCAGCCGCTCGCGAACCAGGGGGCGGACCGGGTGGTGGTGTTCCAGAACGGAGCCCTCTTCCCGTGGAAGACCCTTTGCGACAACGTCGCGTACGGGCCGATGGTCCAGGGGACCCTGTCCAAGGCCGCGGCGCGCGAGAAGGCGCGCGACATGCTCGCGGAGGCCGGGCTTGCCGACGTCGCCGACAAGTACCCGGGAGAGGTCTCCTCGGGCATGGCGCGCCGGGCGGAGATCGTCCGGGCCCTCATCAACAACCCCAGGGTGCTGCTGCTCGATGAGCCGTATCGCGCGATGGACGCACTCACCAAGTCCATCATGCACGAGGCGCTGCTCGAGATGTACGACCGCACCAAGGTCACGATCTTCTTCATCACCCACGATCTGGAGGAGGCGATCTTTCTCGGGGATCGTGCGGTGGTGATGACGACCCGGCCGTGCCGGGTCAAGACCATCGTGGATGTGAAGATCCCGCGCCCGCGCGACTACCACCTGCTCTCCTCGGAGGCGTTCCGGGTGCTGGTGGAGGAGGCAAAGGACGCGGTCCACGAGGAAGCATTGAAGGCGTTCGAAGCCGGCGAGCGTGAACTCGCCTGAGCGCCCGAACCCCCGAGCGCAACGATCCGCGGAGCTGGCGATGGCGGTAGTGTCGGAAACGGCGGGAAGCGCGGTAGCGGTCAAGCGGCGCACCCGTTTCCAACGACTGAAAGAGAACCGCAAGCTGTGGCGCGGCGTCGCCGCGGTCGTCACCGCGCTGATCCTCTGGGAGATCGGGTCGCGCTGGGGTTACTGGTTCGGATACACGCTGCCGTTCATCGGCCTCATCCCGCCGCCGTCGGAGGTCGCGGTGGCATGGATGTCGGTGCTGCCGCAGCCCGGATACTGGGAGAGCTGGTATCTGAGCTTCAGGCGCGTGCTCGCCGGCTTCGGATTCGCCCAGCTCATCGGCATTCCGTTCGGGCTCGCGCTCGCGGTCAACCGGTACTTCCGCGAGTTCTTCTTCCCGGTGTTCGAGATCCTGCGCCCGATTCCGCCGCTGGCATGGGTGCCCGCGTCGCTCATTTTCTGGCCAACCAACGAGATGTCGATCGCGTTCGTCACGTTCCTCGGCGCGTTCTTCACCATCGTCATCAACGTCCTGGGCGGGGCACGGACCATCGACATCTCGCTGCTGCGCGCCGCGCAGTCGATGGGCGCGACCCAGTGGGACATGTTCTGGAAGATCGTGCTGCCCGGCACGCTCCCCTCCATCTTCACCGGCGCCGCCGTCGGCATGGGAATCACCTGGGAGGTGGTGCTCGCGGCGGAGATGATCTCGGGCGGGGGGACCCAGGGCGGCGGCGGTCTCGGCTTCTTCATCTGGAACTCCTACATGGGCGGCTCGCTGCCGCACATCGTGGTGGGGATGATCAGCATCGGGATCGCCGGCTACCTCTCGAGCAGCGCGATCCGTCGGCTCGGGGAGTGGGCGATGCCGTGGCGGCGTCTCTTCTGATGCCGCGGGTCGCGAGTGATGAACGATGCCCGGAAGCCACTCGCCGGTCTTGCGCGCGGTCTCGGTCACTTCTGAGCAGAGACAGAGGTCGTGAGCGATGAACGAGATCACACAGGCTCCCGCACAGTCGTCGGGCGCCATCGTCCTCGACGGCGTGCGCAAGGGATACGGGGAAGACTGGAGCTGGCAGCAAGTCATCGAGTCGGTGAGCCTCGATCTCCCGCCGGGCCAGCTCACCGCCATCGTCGGACCGTCCGGATGCGGCAAGACCACGCTCGTCAATCTGCTGGCCGGCTTCGAGCGCGTGGACGAGGGAAGAATCATCGTCGACGGACGCACGGTCTCCGGCCCGAGCCGGGACCGCATGGTGGTGTTCCAGGAATCGGCGCTGATGCCGTGGCTGACGACGTACCAGAACATCGCGTTCGGCCCGAAGCTCCGTGGTGATTTGCGCGGCAGGGAGCTCGACCGTGAGATCGACCGACTGCTCGACAAAGTCGGCCTCGCCGACTTCAAGGACAAGTACCCACTGCAGCTCTCGGGCGGCATGCAGCGCCGGGCGGAGCTTGCGCGTGCGATGATCAACAGTCCGTCGATCATGATCATGGATGAGCCGTTTCGCGGTCTCGACGCGATGACCCGCGAGCTGATGCAGGAGTTCCTGCTCCAGCTCTTCGAAGAGACCGGTCGCACCCACTTCTTCGTCACCTCGGAGATCGAGGAGGCGATCTTCCTCGCGGATCGGCTCGTCGTGCTCTCGAACCGACCGGTCACCGTGCGCGAGGTGATCGACATCACCCTCCCGCGGCCGCGCGAGTTCCACATGCTGAGCACCCCCGAGGCCTACGAGTACAAGCGGGAAGCACTCGAGATCCTGCACGAGGAAGCAATGAAGAACTTCGGGGGCGGCGGCGCGGTGCAGAACGAGCTCGTGGAGGCGATCGCCCGCCGCGGCTGATCGGGCCTGCCGATCTCACCGGCTCGCGAAGCGAGGGTGTGGAGATGGCGGCAGCGGCAAGGCGGCAGCGGCCGATGTCGCCGTCTCCGTATCCACGGACTTGAGCGGGCGGGAAGCCCGGGCCGGCCCGCCGATCGCACCGAGGAAGCCGCGTGATCCTGGAATGGCTCTGGCAGCTCACCCAGCGCTCGATCATCCTCACGCTCGCGATCATCGGTGCGGGCCTCGCGACCCTCGGAGCCGACGCGGTGGCGCACCGGCTTCGGATCCGGCCACACGTTGCACGATGGCTGCTCCGCTGCGGATACGGCGCGGCGTGGACGAGCCTCGCGCTTTTTATCGTGGCCGGGTTTCTTCCCGCCGGGTAGGCGTCGGATATCGAGCTGAGCATCCACTCGGACCGGCTCGATGTCGTGCGGCGGGTTGCTCCCTACAGCTTCGGCGGCGCATCCGTCGGGATGTCTTCGTTGCCGAACGTCCGGTCGCGCTGCGTGCGCATGGCCTGTTTCAGGCTCTCGATGAACATGCTGGATGGTTCGAGCCGCTCCCAATCCGTCTCCGTGGCGACATAGCTGCCGTTGGCGTTCCGATTGACCGTCCACACGTCGACGCCGATACCCACGCCCGTCGACTGGTACTCGATGTTCATCTGCACCGTCCAGTACGCTGCAAAGATCGCCTCGCGCAGCGGAGGAAGATGGCCCGGATCGGGCCAGAACACGTCCCAGAGGAATCGGATGAAGGGATCCGCGTTGACCTTTCCGGATCCCGCCGTGACATAGGGAAGGTTCTCGTTCAGGCAGTGGATGGAGCCGTCATAGTCCACGTGAAACAGGCGAAGGCCGTCTGCAAACGGAATACACGCCAGCGAGCACGCCAGCGCGTTGTTCTCGGCGCCGGGGATGACGTATCTGGTCTTCTCGGCCATCTGGATCGCCGGCGTGACGACGACACGGATCGCCTGCTCGATCGCCGGCAGGTGTTCGTTGTAGGTTTGGGCCCTGAGCTCGGCGTGGTGAGTTTCGAACACCATTCGAATCTTTTGTCCGAGCGCCAGGGAGCCGCTGGACGCCACCAGGCTATCGCCGCCGATCGAGGCGATCTTGGACATCGGGATACCGACGTGTCCGATAGTGACCTGCCGATCAGCGGCGACCGCTGCGCCGTCGCGCGCCAGAATGCCGACGAGAACGGTCATTTGCCGCGGAACACGCTGTTCACTGCAAATTCCGGGTAAGCGGCATAGACGCTGCGGAGCAGATCGGAGAACGACCGCCCCTTGACCCATTCGACGATACGCCCGAGAAACTCGGCGAGCCGAGCGTCGGCATCCCCATCCAGCCCGAGAGCGGCCTCTTGGCCACGCCTGGTGATCAGGTAATTCTTCCGCCTCCGGCCGGGGCACCATACCTCTCTGACGTGACCCTCTTTCATCATCCGGCGCAGATCGTCATAGATCGCCGCGTCGAACGGCCCATAGTCGTAGGGCTCGAAAGAGTAGAATGCCGTTCCGAGCATGTCGCCGACCTCCTGGCCGAACAGGAATAGAGTTTTCTGAATCTGGACGGGACTCATGACCCCGCCGGGAGATTTCGACAGCGCAAGCAAGAGCCAGTCTTGACGGGTGATGATCATCTCGTAGCACCCCTTTTCTGTATGCCCCATGGGGCGGAAGGTGCCGTCACCATGACATTTGCCGGATCAGCAGGTAAATCAGCCAAGCGCGCGGGCAATGTAGGAGATCAGCGCATCGAGTCGCCGCGCCGGGCGCAGTGCCGGCGATGATCGAAGCGCTCGGACTCACGATGCGTTTCGGTCCGCGGACCGTGGTCGAGCGGCTGTCGTTTCAGGTCGGGCGCGGCGAGCTGTGCGCGTTTCTCGGGCGCAACGGCGCTGGGAAGACGACCACCATGCGGTTGCTCGCGGGTGTCCTTCGCCCGGTGAGCGGGGGTGCGCGCATCAACGGCCACGACGTGACGACCGAGCGGCGCGCCGCCGCGGCCTCGATCGGATTCCTCCCCGAGGCGCCAGCCGGGTTCTCCCGCCTCACCATCGGCGAGCTCCTCCGGTTCTGCGGCGAGTCGCGCGGCCTCTCTGGACGAGCGCTCAGCGAGGCGGTCGATCGCGTCATCGAGGGGGTGCACGCGCGGGAAGCGCGCGACGTGCTGATGGGTGAGCTCTCGAAAGGCTGGCGCCAGCGGGCCTGGCTCGCGCAGGCGCTCCTGCACGACCCTCCGGTGCTGATCCTCGACGAGCCCACCGACGGCCTCGATCCAACCGAGCGGCGCCACGTTCGGGCGTTGCTCGAAGAGGTGTCGCGGGACAAGGCGATACTGCTTGCGACCCACGTTCTCGAGGAGGCGGAGGAGATCGCGACCCGCGTCATCCTCATAGCGCGGGGCCGCATCGTCGCCGACGACGTCCCCGCCGGTCTCGCCGATGAACGAGGCCGGCTCGCGCCCGCGTTCCATCGGCTCGCCGGCGGTGACTCCGAGGACGGACATGGCCGGCGGTGAGTCCGTGCTGGCGCCGGGATTCCTGCGGTGCGCCGCCGCGGTGATGCGCCACGAGGTCCGGCTCGCGTTCCACTCCCCCATGAGCTACGTGCTCTCGCTCGGTTTCGTGCTGAGCGTGGACATCGCGATCTTCGCGGTCGGCGAGTTCCTCTCGACCGACGAGGCGTCGGTGCGGCTCTTCACGCTGTTCCTTCCCTGGGTCGCGATCGTATTCGTCCCGGCGCTGGCGATGCGCGCATGGTCGGCGGGGCACGATGACCGCGGCCTCGAGTTCGCAATGTCCCTGCCGCTCGGCGACGGGGCGCTGGTGATCGGGAAGTTTCTCGCCGGGCTCGTGGTCCTCGCATTCGTGCTGTTGCTGGCCGCGGTGTTTCCCGCGACGGTCGCCTATCTCGGCGAGCCGGATCTCGGCGCAGCGGCCGGCGCCTGGCTCGCCGCGTTCGCGCTGTTGGCGGCCTTCTACGCCGTCGCGCTCGGCGCAGCGGCGATGACCGTCGATGCGACGGCCGCGTTCGTGGCCGGTGCGTGTGCCCTGTTCGGACTGGTCATGCTCGGCGCCGACGGGGTTGCGCGCCGCCTTGACGACTGGCTGCCGGCCTGGGGTGTGGACGTGGTGACCTCGATCGGCCCCCGCCGCTGGATCGAAGAGCTGTCGAGCGGCCGGGTGGGGATGGGCTCGGTCGCGTACTTCGGGGTCATGCTGGCGCTCGCGCTTGCGATCACCCGCGGTCTCGTCGCCTCGCGCCGGGCGGCGGCCCCGAAACGTACCGTAGTGCTGCGCGGCGCCGGCGGGTTCCTCGTGCTTGCCGCCGCCCTCGGTGCGGCCACCGGTCTGGCGGATCGGTGGGGCGGGTTCATCGATCTCAGCGAAGAGCGCGAGCACACCGTTGCGCCGGGGACTCGCGCGATCCTCGAAACACTTCCGGCCGGGGTCGCCGCGACGCTCTTCTGGAGCGCGGAACAGGAAGGTGTCCCCGCCGCGATCCGCACCCACGCGCGCCGCGCCCGCGCGATGCTCGATGCCTTTGCGCGTTCAAGCCGCGGGAAGCTCGTCGTGCACCGGCGTGATCCACGCCCCGACTCCGAGACGGAGATCGCCGCCCTCGGGGCGGGGATGCGCCGGGTTCCGATGACGAGCGGTGACGCGTTCTTCCTCGGCATCGAGCTGCGCCATGGGACTCGCACCCTGCCGGTCCCGTATCTCGACCTCGAGCGTGCTCAGCTCCTTGAATACGACATCGCGTCCGCGTTGAGCGTACTGGTGCGCGAGCGCACGCCGCACGTCGCGGTGCTCAGCCCGCTCATCGCGCCGAGCGCGATCGAGACGGGCCGCGAAGGACTGTCGTTCCTCGCCGAGCTACGCGCGACTAGCGATCTCGCGGTGGTGCCGTATTTCGCGGACGCCCTGCCGGCCGGCCTCGACGTGCTCATCGTCATCGACGCCCCGGTACTGAAACATTCGATGCTGCGCTCCATCGATCGTTTCGTCGCGCAGGGCGGCGCCCTCGTCGTGCTCCTCGATCCGTTCGTCCGGTTCAACCGGGCGAGCCAACAGGCGCGGTCTGCGCCGTCCGACGATCTCAACGACATCACCGACCTCATCGCGGCGTTCGGATTCCGTTTCGATGTGGACGAGGTGATCGGCGACGAATCGTTCGCGGCGCCGGTATCGATCGGCGGGGCGGGCGCGACCGGTTATCCGTTCTGGATACAGGTGCCGGAGGCCGGACTCGCGGCTTCGCACCCGGCGACCGGCGCGTTGCGGAAGCTGCTGTTCGCGGAGCCGGGCGCGCTGGGGGTCGACACCGCGCGCGGCATCGTGCCGCTGGTGATGACGAGCACGCATGGCGGGGCGCTCGCACGCGAGCGTTTCCCGAATGCGGCTCCCGAGGCGCTCGCCTCGGAGTTCGTCCCCGGCGGAGGAGCCCGGGTGCTCGCGGCGTATGCCTCCGGCCCGTTTCCCAGCACGGTCATCGGCGCTCCGGGGTCGGAGAAGGCGCAGGTATTCGTGGTCGCGGACGTGGACTGGATCTTCGATCCCTTCTCGGTCGAGGTCGTCGATGCGGGGGGCCGGGCCCTGACGCGCCCCATCAACGACAACCATGCGTTTATTGCGAACATGGTCGCATTCGGGAGCGGCGCGGCGCCGCTCGCGGAGATCCGTTCGCGAGGGCAGCTTCGCCGCCCGTTCACTCGTATCGAGCAGCTCTTCCGGGAGGGCGAGGCGGATACGCGGGATGAGCTGTCGGAGCTCGCCCGCTCCATCGCGGAAGGCGAGCGTCACATCGAGAAGCTGATCGCCGCGCCCGGGGTCTCTTCACCCGAGCGGCTCCGGGGCGAGATCGCGGCGACGGTGACCGAGATCCGCCGGCGCCTCCTGCCGCTGCGCCGCCGCGAGCGCGAGATCCGCGAGCGGATCCGCGCCGAGGTCGACGCATTGCAGGCGCGCGTCATCGCGGTCAACTTCGCCGCACCGATCGTGCTCGTCGCGACCCTCGCGGGCGTCATCGCATGGCGCCGGCGGCGCGTGCGAGGCGAATGGATGAAGACTTGACCCGCATCTGCGGCAGCCTTGGTCACGATATCCCAGGCCCCTGATGAGCAGCTCCGGCTCCATCACTCCCTCGGAGGCGTTCGGAGGAAAATTGCTACCAGATCCCGAAATCGACACGCTCCCGGGAACGCTCGCGGTGGCCCATCGATTCGCCGGCCACGGCGGCCGCGACCTCGCGGCGTGGCTTGCGTGCGCCTGCCGCCCGCGCAGGGTGGCCCATCGATTCGCCGGCCACGACGGCCACGACGGTCGCGACGGTCGTGATTGGCGCCACCAGCGCACGGGCCTGGAGAGGCACTATCTTTCGAACGGCTCCTGAGGCCGACTCAGCGTTGCGCCATCGGCGCCCAAGCGGTGGTGCGGCCGCCGATCGTCACATGTTCGATCGGCTCGCCGCGCGCCGTCTTCGCGTCGCCGCGCTTCCCCCAGCGCCGGTGGAACAGCCAGGTGCGCGGATAGCGCGAATCATCGGCGTTCGCGCCGACCGCGCGCTTGACGATCGAGGCGAGCCTGGCGCGCACGCGCCGCGCTTCCACGTCCGTCAATGACGACGCTCGGCGCCGGGGATCGATCCCGGCCTGGTAGAGCACCTCGTCCGCGATCCAGTTGCCCACGCCGGCCGCGAACGACTGGTCGAGGAGGAGCGACTTCACGTTGGCGGAGCGTGCCCGGATCATTTCGGAGAACCGCTTGGGCGGCGGCATCGCCAGCAACAGGTCGAAGCCGAGCTTCGCGATGGGCGGCTCGTGCTCGGGGTCGTCGCGCAGCAGGATGCGCCCGAGCCGGCGGCCGTCGGTCATCGCGAGCTCACCGCCGTCGTCGAGATGGATGCGAATCTTCACGAACCGCGGCGGCCAGACCGACGGGTCTTCGCGTGGACCGGACTTGAGCTGTAACCCCGGCGCCGCCGGCGCCTTGAATCCGCCGGTCATCCCGAAGTGGAAGAGCGGATGCGGCGGTGCGGCCAGCTCGATCCAGAGCTGTTTTCCCCAGCGCCGCGCCGCTTCCGCCCGTTTGCCTTCGAGCGCGCGCTGCCACCGGCGCGGCCCGACCGAATCGAACACGATCGGATCGTCGTCGCACCATACGCGTTCGATGTGCCGACCGACGACCACGGCTTCCGCGAGCCTGCGCCCCCGCTCGACCTCAGGCAGCTCCGGCACGTTCGATCCTCCTCACCGCCCCCGCCGTGGTTATGGTAGTCCGCCCGGCCGGCGCCATCGAGGATAAGGGCGCAGAGCCGGAAGACGGGGGTCGCCGTGCAGCAATGGCGATCGGCCCGGCGGCGAGCACGAGAGGGACATCGCCGAGCACGATCCCACCACGCGACTCGCACGAAGTGAGCGCCGCGTCCGCTTGTTGGCGCCCGAGCCGCGTGCGAGACTCGCCAGCCTCCGCTTCCGGTCGATGCGGGAACTCCGCCATGATTGAACGCATCCACGCGCATCGCCGCTCATCCAATCGCCGCTCATCCCGATGAGCAGAACGGACTTGTCCGGTAACAAACGCACCCGCGTGCGCATCGATGTCTTCTCCGACACCATCTGCCCGTGGTGCTGGATCGGCAAACGGCGGCTCGAACGGACGCTGGAAGCCCGTCCGGATCTCGACGCCGAGATGGTCTGGCATGCGTTTCAGCTCAACCCCGCGATGCCGGTCGAAGGTATGGATCGCAAGGCGTATCTCGATGCGAAGTTCGGCGGGGCGGACAACGCCCGCGCCGTCTACGGGCGGGTGATCGCCGAAGGCGCCCGCGAGTCGCTTCCCTTCGATTTCGGCGTCATTCCGCGCACACCGAACACCCTCGACTCACACCGGCTCGTGCGCTGGGCGGCGGACCAACCTCTCGGCCAGACGCCGATGGTCGAGGCGTTGTTTGACGCGTACTTCGCGCGAGGGCAGGACGTGGGAGATGCCGAGGTGCTGGCGCGCGTCGCGGCGGCGGCCGGCTACGACGAACCGGGCGTACGGGAGTTGCTGGCGGGCGACGAGGGACGCACCGAGGTGACCCGAGAGGATATGCGTGCCCGCGGCGCAGGCATCACCGGCGTCCCGTGCTTCATTCTTGACGGCAAGGTCGCAGTCCCGGGCGCGGTGGAGCCGGATGTGTTTCTGCGCGTGTTCGAGGAGCACGGCATCGGCGCCACGGGCGTCGTGGCGAGCTGACGGCCTGCGCGCGCGAGCCGCTGCCTTCGGACCATGCGGTTGCTCGAATACTGCTCGCAACGTCTCAAGGTTGCTGCGGCAACATGATCACGAGCGTGGAGTCGCAAGGACGCCCGCGCCTGGAACGCAGGTCGATGGTTCCCGCACCCGTTGTCCGCTTTCGCGGGCACGAGCTTCACGAGGGCAGGCACTGTGCGGTGATGGCGTCCCGCTTGCTCGGGAATGACGGATGGAGAGGGGTGCGTAGCCACCCCTGCTCGAAGCCGGACGACCTTCGTCAGGCGACCTTCGCGTCGCGAATCGAGAGGAGCCCGAGTATCCCCCGCGCCTCCTCTACCGTCGCGACCCTTCCGCCGAGCTCCCGGATGATGCGCACGCCCTTCTCGACGAGCTCGCGGTTGCCCTTGCACTTCACACCGCGGTCGAGATAGACCGCGTCTTCCATGCCGATGCGGCAATGGCCGCCGAGGAGGAAGGCCTGCGCGAGCATCGGAAAAGCCCACCGGCTCGCACCGAACGCGGCCCATTCGCAATTCTGCGGCAGCAGCGATTTCGCGTAGAGCATCGTCTCGCTGCCGGGCGAGAAGCCATATTTCACTCCGGTGACGATCTGGAACAGGGTCGGCTCGCGCAGGGTGCCGTCCTTGACGAGCTCGTGTGCGAGCTGGATGTCGCCGCTGTCGAAGACTTCGAGCTCGGGCTTGACGCCGGCCGCGTAGATACGTTCGGCCATGAGGCGGATGTTGCGAGGGCTGTTGATCACAGCTCCACCGCCGAACCACATCGTGTTCAGATCGAGGCTGCAAATCTCGGGTCTCAGCGCCACCACGTGCTCGGTGCGAATCTCCGGAGTGGTCAGCATCGTCGCCGACGCCGCCACCTTCGGATCGTCGTCGCTCGGCACGAACCGCCCTCCGGGTCCGGTAGTGAGGTTGATGATGACGTCGGTGCCGCTCTCGCGGATGCGTTTGACCACCTCACGGTAGTACGCGAGCTCCATGCTCGGCTTGCCCGACTCCGGGTCCCGCACGTGGATATGGCTGATCGCGGCGCCCGCCTTCGCGGCGGCGATGCAGTCGCCGGCGATCTCGGCCGGAGTGACCGGGAGGGTTTCGTTGTGCGCGCGCGTCGTGTGACTACCGGTCACTGCGCACGAGAGTATTGTGGGCTTCATGTCAGGTCCTCGGGATGGGTCGGAGCTTCGCGCATGGGCAGGGCCGCCCTATGTTACCAAGCGGGTGCGCTCGAAAGAGCCGGCTTCACGACGCCAGCAGAGGTCAGCCTTGCGAAGTGAACCGTGGCGGGTTTGTCGGTTGTCGCATGGGA
>JAKZYK010000459.1:0-3848 GCA_047514485.1 Gammaproteobacteria bacterium | reverse complement strand
GGCTACACCAACGTCAAGCTCACGTTGTCGAAGAGCAGCGAGGCGCAGATCGCAGCCATCACGGATTTCTGCCGGCAGCTTCACGACTATTCGTTCGTCTCCAGATACCTCTACAACCGGAAGGAAAAGACTGTGCACATGACGCTGCAGACCGCACCTGCCATCGTCAGGTTCTTTCTTGGAGAGTGGATGGAGTGGTTCGTGTTCATGAAGGTTCTGAACTCGTTTCTCGAACAAGGAGTTCCGGTGTCGTGCCTGCGTCGCTTTCATGTCAATTTTCCCAATGAGGACAAGTTTGAAATCGACGGCTTCTTTCTCATCGGAAACGAGATACCCGTCTGTATCGAATGCAAGACGGGAGAGTTTCGTCAGGACATCAAGAAGTTTTCCTTGCTGAGAAAGAAGCTGAACCTCGACAGGACGCAGTTTCTTGTTTGCGCCATAGGATTGAACGAGACGCAGATTCAGGGATTCAACAGCATGTATGACGTGACGTTCGCCAACGAATCAAACTTTCTGCAGTACGTCCAGCGGCTCGTTCCGTAGCAAATTCATGCGGCGTGGAGGCAAGGAGGCCGGCTTGTTCGTGAGGAAACTGAACCGCCCCGGCAGGTCCGGAGCCTGAATCGTCTGAGTCACGTCACCGTTATTGGGCTGGAAAACCGGGTCAGCACGCTCGGCTCCGCCAGCGCTACGCCCGGGCGCGCCAATCTGCGAAGGAAGGTCGCCTTCGTCTTCGTGCGACCTGCGCGCTGCCGTCATGGCTTCGCTCCAAGTCGCCACGCTTTGACGCCAACTGCATCCGGTTTGATGACGGCCCGTGCGCCACGTCAGCGTCGATCCTCTTCCGAGAGTCCGCGGAAGCGTGAGATGGGAAGTGCAATCGTGTGCGGCATGGATCGTTGTCGAGAAACCGCCGCGGAAGTCCACAATCACTGACAACGGATGAGTGGATCAGATCCGCGATCTGGGACCCCGGTGCTACGACGGTGCCCGGCGTTCGAGTTCAGGCGAGCCTTTCGCTGCCGTGTCTACTACTTCCCCCCGCCGAGCACGAATTCGATTGGGTCAATCCTGACCGTCCGGACGCGATTCGAATTCACCGCAATGCAGTCGAAGCGCAACAGAGGCTCATTCACGAACGGGGGGAGGCTACTACGCGTAGCAACAATCAATCACAGCGACGGTAGCCGGCACCGTTCTTGGTGTTCTCCAGGAAGCCGGCCTCGCGAAACCCAAGTGGCCGGAACGGACCGAGGTCGTGGACACGTTTTCGATGACCGCGTCGGGAAAGGTGCAGAAGTTTCGATTGCGCGAGTGGATAGCGGCGCGGTTGCAAGCGGACATGGATTGTTCAGCGAAATCGATCCGAGTGTCGTTGACTGTCATGTCCGACGCAGTGCCCGCCACACCCTTTCCGGGGTGGCGGGCATTTCGATCTCCTGGGTATCGGCGGCGTCGGCGACCGCGTTCATGAAGGCCGCAGGGGCGCCGACGCAACCGAGCTCTCCCACCCCCTTCGCGCCGATCGGGTTGTTTCCGGTGGGAATGTCGGCGCGGTGCAGCTCGATGTCGGGGAAGTGGTCGGCGCGCGGGAGCGCGTAGTCCATCAGCGTGCCTGACAAAAGCTGTCCGGAGCCGTCCTCGTAACGAACATGCTCGAGCCAGGCCTGGCCGACGCCCTGCGCGACGCCGCCGTGGAGCTGGCCGTCGACGATCGTCGGGTCGATGCGCTGCCCGACATCGTTGACCCCGACGAAGCGCTGAAGCTCGACAACACCGGTATCGGGATCGACTTCGACCTCGCACGCGAAGGCTCCATTGGGGATGGTGGAGCCATTGCCCTCGAAGTCGGCACTCGCGCTGCAATCGCCGGCGGTATGCGGGTTCCCGGCAAGCGAAGCACCGAGCTCCAGGAGCCCGACTCCGACATCGGTGCCGGGCACCCCGTATCGGCCGAACCCGAAGCGGATGTCCTCGCTCGCCGCCTCCAGCGCATCGGCGGCATGGGGGCGCAGCTTGTCCACGAGACGGTCGGCGGCGCGCAGCAGGGTGGTTCCCGAGCACTGCAACGATGCCGATCCCCCGGTTGCCGCGCCGCGCGGGGGGAGGCGCTCGGTATCGCCCTGAACCAGCTCGACCGCCTCTGCCGGCACGCCGAGATGCCGGGAAAGGAGCAAGGGAAATGTCGTCTCGTGGCCTTGCCCGATCGCCTGCTGACCGACGTACGCAACAATGCGGCCCTGCGGACTCACTTCCACCGCGGAGGTTTCGCCGGTGCCGGCCCCGGCGGTGTGCAGGTAGAGCCCGAGGCCGAATCCGCGCCTTCGTCCCGCGGCATGGCTCGCGGCGCGGCGCGACTCGAAGGTGTCCCAGCCTGCCTCGCGAAGCGCCGCCCGCATCACCCCGGGAAAGTCGCCGCAATCCCAGACCTCGCCGTTCGGCGCGCGGTAGGGCATCTCCCGGGGGGTGACGAGATTGCGTTCGCGCAATGCCATGCGATCGATTCCGGTCTGCCGTGCCGCCGCATCCATCAACCGTTCCATCACGTACACACCCTCCGGCTTCCCCGCGCCGCGAAACGCGTCGACCGGGGCGGTATGGGTGTACGCGGCGCACATCGTCAGATCGAGGACGGGAATGCGGTAGAGGTTGGGGAGGGAGCGAGCAAACCCGATGACCGGCGAGGCGGTCGCCATCGCGGACGCGTACGCGCCCATGTCTCCGTGGGTCGTGCAGCGCAGCGCCAGGATTCGCCCCTCCTCGTCGAGTGCAAGCTCGGCGACGCTGTGGTGGCCCCGCGCGTGGGTATCGGTGAGCGCAGCCTCGGCGCGGGTCGACACCCAGCGCACCGGCGCGCCGAGCACTCGCGCCGCGACCAGCACCGCGCTCTGCTCCGGGTAGTTCACGAGCTTCATTCCGAAGCTGCCGCCGACTTCCGGCGTGACCACGCGAAGCCGATCCTCGTCGATTCCCAGACTCGCCGCGACGAGGGTGCGCATGACGTGCACGCCCTGGCTCTGCGTGTCGAGACGGTACGTATCGCGGACCGAGTCGTAGCGTCCGATCGCGGAACGGGTTTCGATCGGCGCGGCCCACATCCGGTTGTTGGCGCGTTCGATCCGGACCACATGGGCAGCCCGCGAGAATGCGGAATCCGTCGCTTCCGGGTCGCCGATCCGCCGCACGACCGCGACTTCGTCGCTTTCCCGGGGATCCAGCACCACGGGCAGAGGTTCGTACTCCACCTCGACCCGCTCCGCCGCGTCGGCGGCGGCATCGATCGACGTCGCCACGACCATTGCCACCGGATCGCCGACGAAGCATGACTCTTCCAACGCCAGCACGTGCCGGGTCGGAGCGTGAAAGGGTGCACCGTCGCTGCCCTCGATCGGGCGCGAGCAGAGAAGCGGGCGTACACCTTCGGCCAGGAAATCCCGGCCGCTGAAGACCCCACGTACGTCCTCGCTCTCCCGTGCCGCGCGCGAGTCGAAGCTCACGATTCGAGCGTGTGCGTGCGGCGAGCGCACGAATACCGCGTGCAGACACTGCGAAGCGTCGAGGTCCTCGACGTAGCGGCCGGTTCCCCGCAGCAGACGCTCGTCCTCGAAGCGGTCCATGCCGGGCCTCGGTGTGGGCGGTGAACGCGCTATTCTACGCTGCCCGGTCGGACCCCCGCGCACTGCCGGCCGGCGGTTTCGGTCCGAGTGCTTCCACCGGGGCAGGCGAATTCCGCGGACATCCCATGGCGGGCCGGAGCGTTCCGGACCGCTCTGCGCGATGGCCTCGCGCATGCCCGCGATGCTCTCCTGCGGTGAGACCGGAGCGTCCATGCGGCCGGTGTCCGT
>JAKZYK010000458.1:0-3022 GCA_047514485.1 Gammaproteobacteria bacterium | reverse complement strand
AGCGGCACAGAGTGGCACATCGCGGCACAGGCGACGGCCGTGCTCGATAGCAGTGGCGACGACGGCCTCGCGCACGCCCAAGTCGCGCGTGCCTGAAAGGTCACGCGCGCGTCACATAGCCGCGCGTCACATAGCATCGTTCGCGCGGGATAGAGCCGCGCACGCATTTTCATCTCGCATATCGGGGTCCATTCACTGTTGCACTGCATGACGCAGTGCTAACGCAGTCGGCGTGCGCCATGCATCGCACCATGGTCCCGGATATCGAGTGAGTCGGGCCAACAGGCCCGGACGGCGACTCCCCGTGCTTGCCCGACGCCACGAACGAGAGTAAGTTACATGTAACTTTGCGAAGGACGATCCATGGCGAACACTCCTCAGAGATAAATGGCAGCGCGGGAAAAGGTTCGCCGACACCGCGCCCGACTGCGGGAGCAAGGGCTTCGGCCGCTGCAAGTCTGGGTGCCCGACACCCGGGCGCCGGGCTTCCCGGAGGAAGCGCGCAGACAATCGCTGGCGGTTGCCGTCAGCAGGCACGCCGAAGCCGATCAGGCCTTTATCGACGCCATCAGCGAGGTCGACGCCGGGTGAAACGGGGCGCATTGTGGGTCGCGGCGGGCGGCGGCGACTATACCGGGAAGCCCCGGCCTGTCGTCATCGTGCAGGACGACCGTTTCGAGGCCACCGGCTCCGTGACCGTCTGCGCCCTGACCAGCGATCCGACCGATGCCCCGCTGTTTCGCATCCTGCTTTCGCCTGATTCAGAGAACGGCCTGCACGAGGACTCTCGTGTCATGGTCGACAAGATCACCACTGTCCGCCGGGAGCACCTGAGCCGGCGGATCGGCTCCCTCTCCGTCACCGACATGCGACGGATCGACCGGGCGATGCTTGTATTCTTGGGTATCGCCCGATAATGCGCGTCCGCTTGCCGAGAGGAGACGCAGGCCGTGACCGTGCCGAGAAGTCTGCGCTAACAGCGCGCCATCCCGGAGCAGGCCAAGGGCTTTGTCTCCTTCAATCGTCGAGAAGATTCACGGTCCGCAGCCCCGGATAGATCGAGAACCCGCGATCCAGAGTCACCCACTCGCAGCCGTGCTCGATAGCGAGCGCCGCGTGGTAGGCATCCGGAAGCCGATTGCCGGTGAGCCGGAGTGTGACGGCCATGCCGCGGAATATGCGCCAGTGGCCGTCGCCGGGTCGCAACGTCACGCTCCTCGGTTGAGCGAGCAGCGCATCCACGAATTCAACGGCCGCATCGTTGGGCGTAGGCGGGTGGAATACCCGGCCGTGGGTCAGTACCCGCAGCACGCCGCTGAGCACGAGTTCCGACAAGGCAACGCGTTCCCTGCCCGCCAAGGCATCGACCAGCCATCTGCGGCAGCGATCGTGATGGACCGCGTCCTCGCGGGACGCACTTACCAGGACGTTGACATCAGGGCTCTGCATCCATGAGGGCCTGGAGCGCCGCGTTGTCCGTCAGGTCCACGCCCGGTTGCACGCCATTGCCGCGAAACGTCGGAATGGGCGGTGCGTCGGTCCTGGCGCCGGACGGGCCAGTCAGATATTCGCGGAGCGCCTGCTCGAAGGTCTCCTTCAAGGTCATGTGCTCTTCCGCCGCACGCGCCTTGACGGCCTTCAGCAGCGCGTCGTTGACATCGATGCTCGTTCTCATATGTGAACATGTATAGTCAAATATGTTTCCACACAATTCCATTCGGTAAGGATCGCACCAGGCCACGACGGGAGCCGTTTCGGATTTTCGCATTCGAATGCAGCCTGCCTCGGTGTCTGCCCGGTTGCCGGACAAGAACGCGCCACATAGTCTAGGCGGCCCCAGAGAAGGCCGCCTCCGACGAGCGGCCAAGAGAGACGGCAGGCGAACATGAGCGAGGCGCAGCCGGCGGGGACCGAGACGAGCAATCGCGACGCGGCGCTCGCCGCCCTCTACGACGACGTCCACCGCGGCCACATGTTTCCCTTCTGGGCGACCACCACCGATGTCGCGCACGACGAGATCAAGCAGCTCATGGGGAGCCGCAGGCCCGTCCCCTATCTCTGGCGCTACGAGAGCGAGATCGAGCCCCTGCTCCACCGCTCCGCGGAGCTCGTCTCGATGGCGGATTCCGAGCGTCGCTCGCTGATTCTGGTCAATCCCGGTCTCGCGCCCACGCGGGCTACGGTCTCCACCATGTACAGCGCCTACCGGCTCAACGATCCGAACGAGGTGATGCCGCCCCATCGCCATTCGCCCAACGCCATTCGCCTCGGGCTCACGGGTACGATGAACTTCACCGGTGTCGAGGGCGAGGACATCGTGTTCGGCCCCGGCGACATGGTGCTGACGCCCCAAGACACCTGGCACAATCACGGCAACAAGGGCGACGAGCCGGCGGTGAACCTCTCCGTGCTCGATCTGCCGCTGGTGGAGGTGCTGAACGCCGTCTATTTCGAGCACGACTACAAAGAGGAGCGCGACGGCCGCGAGGTCACCGCCAAGCAGCAGTCCGCCCGCTTCAGCGCCGACTATTCGGCCGAAGTCTACGGCAGCGGCGGCCTGATGCCGTGCTTCGTGCCGCACGGGCGGGGCAGCGGCACGGGATCGCCGATGTACGTCTATCGCTGGGAGCCGATGCGCGCGATGCTGGAGGCGCACCGCGACCACGACGGCGACCGATACGAGGCCCTGATGGTCGAGTATGTCGACCCAACCCGCGGCGGCCCGGTGTTCAGGACAATGACCTTCTACGCGCAGATGTTGAGGCCGGGGGAGAAGACGCAGCCTCTCAGGCAGACCGCGAGCCTGCTCGTCTCGCCGCTGGAAGGGCGCGGGCACAGCGTCGTGGGCGAGACCCGCTTCGACTGGCGGCCCTTCGATACGCTGGCGGTGCCGGGCGGCGAATGGTGCCACCATGTCAATGAGTCGGAGACAGAGCCCGCCATCCTCTTCGTGGCGAGCGACCGGCCGGCGCTCACCGCGCTCGGTCACTTCAAGAAATGGGGCCGCGACAGCACGGGCGAT
>JAKZYK010000457.1:0-3979 GCA_047514485.1 Gammaproteobacteria bacterium | reverse complement strand
TCATCGACGGGTTCAATAGCCATCCGTATCTCAAGGGACGCCTCGCACTGAAGGGTGGCACCGCGCTCAATCTGTTCGTCTTCGATGTGCCGCGCCTGTCGATTGACATCGATCTGAACTACGTCGGCCAGCTCGACCCGCGGCGGTTGCGGATCGCGTTCGTGGTCTACGGCGCGATGAACGCAAGGACTGGCGAACGGTCTGCGCGAGGGGAGGTCTGCGCGGCGCATGGCATTGACGCTTGGGCGGGCCAGCGTTGCCGCTCCCCGTGCCGTCGTTCCGAGCTGTGCGAGACTGACGCTGTCGGTTCGACGGTGTGTCGCTGCGGGGTGCCCTGTGATGCCTGCCTACGATTCGGATACGCTACTCGCGGGTCATGACTCGGCGCTCGTCGACGCGCTGCAGGCCCGGGGCGTTCGGTTGACACCGTTCGAGGTTCTGGCGATTTCGCACAGCACCTATACCCGCAGCGGGTTGCTCAGGTACGCCGGCACGACTCCGCGTTTTGTCGACCCCCTGGTCCGTCAGATACGTCAGCTCCAGGATGGCATCCCCGGCCCGTGCCGCGCGGACGTCGAGGCGTTGCGCTCGGCCGGGTTGTCGCTCAGCGAGCGTGAGCTCAAGGCGGTTGCGCAGGGCTGGGGGCGTAACGAGCCGGTTTTGGTCGAGGCGCGTATCCGCAAGTCCCGAGCCGCGGAGATCGTGCGTGTTCTGTCCGCTCACGATGAGGCGGGCCGGTGACGGCGTTGCTGGGACAGCGGGTGCGCGCCGGCCCTGCAGCGCTTGCGTGTCTGCTTCTTGCACTTGTGCTCATCTCGGCCGTGCGTGCGGCGCCTCGCCTCGACGGCCCGTTCAACGTGCTCGAGTGGGCCGACGGCGTCACCACCTCGCGCGACGGGTACGCGGTCTGGGTGTCGATCGCGAGCACGGCGCATCGCGCGCAGATCCCCGGCTACGATCGCCCGGTCGGGCCGCCGGAGCACGGTGCGGCCCTTGGTGTCTCATGCCGTGCGGCCGGGGGCGGGCTTCCGGAGCGTTTCCCGGCCGTTCCCGCGCACGGCGAGCTCTACCTCGCAAACCACCCCGAACACCCGGGCGTGTACCAGGTGCTGCACCCGATGCACTGGCTCCTCAGCTTCGCCGGCCGCACCGAAGAGCGCTGGCCAGTTGACGTTCGCATCGGTGCCCGACCGCCCATCGCGAGCACGTTGGTGCGCCCGCTCGTCGACTATTCAGCGCCGCACCCGGGGCTCGACATCGAGATTCCGGGGCAGGCGGTCCTCGATGCGCTTCCCGCCGGTGGACCGATCGAGGTCGAGGTTGCGGGCCCCGACATTGCGCTCATCGCCCGCTTCACCCCCTCGTCGAACGCGCGCCGCGCAGCGGCGTTGATGCGCACTGCCTGTCCGCCTACAGCCCCCGGGGGGGCGCCGTAACCCGCGGGTGTCAGCGACCGCCTTCGTGAACAGGGGGGATTGAGCGACCGTGTGCGATCGGGATTGGACACTGGGAGGGTGTTGACGAACGCTGCAGTCAGAATAGGCATACACGCGCAGCGGCGCGAGAGCGCCAACGACGACATGCCGCCGGAGCACGAGTTCGGCTTGCGGCTGAACGCGCGAATTTGAATCGCGAGTGGGGACGGCAGTGGGGGCAGGCCGGCGTCCGAACCGCTCACCGCAGCGCCCCGGTCGGGGCCGAATCGGACTGCCGTTATCTGGAGCGTGACGAAGCCGGGCCACGGGCGCGGCAACGCGATGTCCCCTCTCCGCCAGCAGCTCGGACAGGCAACCGCCCATGTAGTACTGGTCGAAGTCGAACAGCACCACCGGCGAGACGACCTCGGCGCCCGCCATGATGTCGTCCGGCGTCAGGACTCGACCGCCGAACGTCGCGGGCACCGGGACCGAACGCGCGTCGCAGAGCGCGGTCGTCCAGCGCGCGCCGGTTGCGACGACCACGCGGGGAAAGCCGAACTCCAGCACGTGCTCCGGCGAGAGCCGGCTGTCGAAGTAGGCCTCGACGTTGGGAAGCTTGTCGAGCTGTCCCCGTCGCCAGTCCCGCACCCGAATCCAGGTGGCAAGTCCGGGCAGCCGCGACTCGTGACGCAGGCGCCCTCCGAGCTCGGTGCCCGCCTCGGCGAGCGTGACCTGGTAGCCGCGCTGGCCGAGCGCCCTCGCTGCCTCGAGCCCCGCGGGGCCCGCTCCGACCACGAGCACGCCGTCGCTGGAAGCGCGCCCCTCGATCTCCTCGGGATGCCAGCCCCGCCGCCACTCCTCGCCGATGGTGGGGTTCTGGGTGCAGCGGATCGGGACCTATTCGTGGTAGCACGAGTAGCAGATGTTGCAGCCGATGCACTCGCGGATGCCGTCTGCCCTCCCCTCCTCGATCTTCTTCGGCAGGAAGGGGTCGGAGATGGAGGGGCGGGCCGCGCCGATGAGATCGAGCACTCCACGCCTGATCTACGACACCATGGCGTCGGGCGAAGTGAATCGCCCGACCCCCCCCACCGGCTTCGAGGTCATCTGCCTTGCGAAAGCGACGTAGGGCTCCTGATAGCCCTCCTCGGAGTAGCGCGCATTCGAGCTGTGCACCCCGAAGGTCTTGAGATCCCAGAGATCTGGCAGTTCCCCGACCAGCTCGAACACCCCGCGCCCTTCGTCGTGCCACTGCAAGCCCAGCTCGCCCATCAGCTCGTCGACCGAAAAGCGCACCGCCACCGCGCAGGTGTCGCCCACCGCCTCCCTGGTGTCTTCGACCATTTCGCGCAGCAGCCGCACGCGGTTCTCGAGCGAGCCCCCGTACTCGTCGTTGCGGCGGTTGGTGCGCCGGGAGATGAACTGGAAGGGTCCGAAACTCATGCCCGCGTAGACATAGATGATGTCGAAGCCGGCGCTCTTCGCCCGCTTCGCGGCGTCCACCTGCCAGGTGCGCAGGTTCCGGATGTCGTCCTTGTCCATCGCGCGCGAGTGCAGGGGGAACTGTCCGCGTCCCCCGGCCCGCAGCATGGGCAGCCCCGAGGGAGAGAGCGGCATCTCGCGCGTGGCCCGGTTGCTGGTCATGCTGGACCCGTAGAAAAGCTCCACTCCCGCGAGCGCGCCGTGCTCGTGCACCGCGTCCACCATCAGCGCGAGGTTCTTCACGTCCTCGTCGTCCCACAGGCGGGAGTAGCGAAGGGGGGCGTCGTCCGCGGTCGGGTGGATCGAGCAGTAGCCGGTGCACACCACCCCCCAGCCGCCCTCGGCCCGGATTGCGCGCAGGCCCTTGCGGGTGTTCGGCATGTCGACACCGGTGCTGCTCGCGTGGGGCACCTGGTAGAAGCGGTTCCTGGCCGTCACCGGCCCGATCCGTACCGGCTCGAAAAGGATGTCGTATCTGGGATCTCTGGCCACGCGGTTGCTACTCCCGTGTTGCGCCGTCCGGCACGTTCATGAGCGACTCATGTCCCCGGCATGGTGCGCACCGCCATCTCCTCGCTGCGACGGGCCTGGGCCCGGGAAAGCTCGAGCAAGCGGTTGCGCAGATGACGGAAACCTTCCATGTCCTCGAGCTCCAGGGTGCGCTCCCCCTGGAGACGGTCGGCGACGGCAATCTCCTCGATGATCCGCGCGGACCGGGTCCCGTCACCGCCGCGCCATCGGGCACCGCCTGCCCGGATTTGGCGTGCCCGAGTCCAGCCGCGATGCGCATCAGGGTGGTCTTCCCGCAGCCGGTTGAACATCTGCGCGACTTTGCCAGCCTTACCCACCTGCGCCGTGCCGGTGATGGTCGGCTTGCCGGTGACGGAGCGCACGTCCCCGTGCGGGCTGGCCGGCAGCGGATCGAGCAGCCTGGACAGGGCCGATTTCCGGGGGCCGTGTTTCTCGAACTTGTCAGCAGGAAATTGTCAAGAACGTAACCTACCGTAATAACTCAGTTTTTCGGTCGAGGGATTGCCTCAAGGAGAATTGTCAACACCCTGACAACACGACGCGCCGAC
>JAKZYK010000456.1:0-28728 GCA_047514485.1 Gammaproteobacteria bacterium | reverse complement strand
GCTCGGCCTCTTCCACGCATCGGCCATCCCATGAGCGGGGAGTCGCGACGCCCGGTCATGACACTTCTGCGGCATGAGGGTTGGATCCGTAGTGTCCGTTCCCGGCAGCCCGTTGCCGAGGCCGGCACTTCGTCATGAGGCGGGTTCAGCTTGAAGCAGGCACCACCGAGGCTGCCGTCTCGACCACGAAGCGGGCGCCGTCGAGGGCCCGGCGAGCGTCTTTCTCGGCGTAGAACTCCGAGGGGACGAGATCCTCTGCGCCATGGAACGCGAGCTCCCGATCACGGCGCAGATCGCGGGAGATCGCCGCCAGACGATCGACGTGTTCGCGCACGGGCTCCGGCAGCCGCTCCTGCTCTCGGAGCAGCACCTCGGAGACGTCGTGGATACGCGGCGGGTCGATGCCGCGGCTCCGCAACAGCCCTTCGAGCGCAAGCTCGACCGCCTCCTGCGATTCACGCACCACATCGGCCCAGCTCTCGGCGCGGTACAGCACGTCGATGGCGTCGAGACGCACGGTCGCGCGGTGGACGTAATCGGTGGCGAGTCCCCGGTTGTGCACGGTCAAGCCACCTCCGTCCAGTATCCCTGTCCATGCACGATCCGCCGGCGCAACCGCCCGTCCGCCAGCGAACGGCGCACCGCCGCCAGCCTGGACGAGAGGCGGAAATCGCGCTCGAAGAGCACGATCCCGTCGATCGCGACCTCGGCCCACAGTCCGGAAGGGGTGCGTTGCTCCCTGGGCAGACGGACGAAGTGGGGCTCGATCAGACGGCCGTTCCATGTGACCGCCTCCTCGTCCCAGCGACGATACAGGTCGCGGGTGATCGCTACATCTCCGCCAACGACAACCAGCACATCGATGTCCGATGTGTCGGCCAGCTCGCCGCGCGCCCACGAGCCGAAGGCCGCGACCCCGATCAGAGATTCCCCAAGAAGCGCCGCGGCGCGCCGAACCGTCTCCGGCGCTTCTCCGTACGCGAGCAACTCCCCGGCGGGGGCGGCCAGCCTGGTCGCGCAGTACTCGTTGAGCGATACCCCGCGTGCAGCCGCTGCCCGGCGCAGGGCCGCATGCAAGCTGGGGTCGAGTCGCAGCACGAAACGGCCTGATGCGGTCGATCGACTCATGACGAATGGTGATAGTACTATTTGGAACGATTCATGATACTGCCACGTGCCGAGACGGCACCTCATCCAGGATCTTCCGGATCTGCTCGCTGCTTTGGGGCGAGACGCCGCTCACGCGGCGGTCGCGCTTCTCGCGCTTCGCGATCGTCACGGGGCAGCGGTGCTCGTCGACGCCGATGTCCCGGCAGTGCAGGCAGTACAGGCATTCCATCCAGGAACGGGGCGCGGCCCACGTTCCGATCCGCCGTGTAGACTGTGCGCCCTTTGGATCGACGGTCTTCGCGCACGTGCGCGAGTCCGAGGGGGGTTTGAATTGTGAGAGCGGTGGTCTGCAAGGCATGGGGTCCGCCCGAGACACTGGCGGTAGAGGATGTGCCGGCGCCAGCGCCGGGCGCCGGCGAAGTGCTGGTCCGGGTCCGGGCGTGCGGCGTGAACTTCGCCGACGCCCTGATCGTCCAGGGCAGATACCAGGAGAAGCCGCCGCTGCCCTTCATACCGGGACTCGAGGTCGCCGGGGACGTCGCCGCGGTGGGCGAGGGGGTGACCGGTCTCGCACCGGGACAGAGGGTGGTCTCGTTGTGTGCGATTGGCGGCTACGCGGAAGCGGTGACCGCGCCGGCGGCGGTGACGGTCCCGATCCCCGATGCGATGCCGTACGAGACGGCGGCCGGATTCACGGTGGCGTACGGCACCGCGCATGTCGGGCTCGAGCATCGCGCAAGGCTGCGCGAGGGCGAGACCCTGCTCGTGCACGGCGCGGGCGGCGGGGTCGGGGTTGCGGCGGTGGAAATCGGGAAGGCGATGGGCGCGACGGTCATCGCGACCGCCGGCTCGGAAGACAAGCGTGCGCTCGCGAGCGCACACGGCGCCGACCACGTGATTGACTATCGTGCCGGTGAGTTCAAGGACGCGGTCAAATCGATCACCGGCGGGCGCGGCGCCGACGTCGTATTCGACCCCGTCGGCGGCGACGTCTTCACCCAGTCGATGCGCTGCATCGCGTGGGAAGGCCGATTGCTCGTCATCGGCTTCGCGGCGGGCGACATTCCCCAGGTTCCGGCCGGGCTCGTGCTGGTCAAGAACATGAGCGTAATCGGGGTCTTCTGGGGCGCATACCGGATGCGCGAGCCCACGATCATCACCAGATCGCTCCACCGGCTCTTCGCGTGGTTCGACGAGGGCGTGGTCCGCCCGGTGATCTCCGAGACACTGCCGCTCGAACGCGCCGCACAGGCGATGCAGCGGCTCCTTCGCCGCGAAGCGAAAGGCAAGATCGTGCTGACCACCGCGGGCTGAACGCCTCGAGGCGCGCTACGCCCCGGCTTCGACAGAGCTTCCGGCATGGCGCTCTCGGTTCCTCTCGGGGCGGTTCTCGTCTCGATCGTCATTCACTCGCTGTGGGGCGGCAATCCGGTCGCGGTCAAGTTCTCCCTCATTGCCTTCCCACCGCTCACCACCGCGTTCCTGCGCTTCGCGATCGGGATTGCCTGCATCGCGTTGTGGGCGCGATGGCGCGGCGTCAAGCTCCTGCCGGAGAAGGGAGAGTGGCGCTCGCTCTGGATCGCCGCGCTACTGTTCACGGTGCAGATCGCGTTGATGAACATCGGCTTTCACCATACGTCCGGCGCGATTGGGGCAGTGCTCATCGCGACCAATCCGCTGTTCGCGGTGGCGTGCGCGCACTTCCTCATCGCCGGAGACCGGATGACGGGGGCGAAGGCGCTGGGCCTGCTCGTTGCGATGGCGGGAACATCGCTCGCACTCCTCGGGGACGCGGATATCGCGGCCCTCGACACCGGCGCGGCCGGCAACTGGATCGTACTGTCGAGCGCGGTGATGCTCGGGTTCCGCCTCTCGCTCAGCGCGCGGTTCGTGCGCCGCATCGACCCGACCAAGGTCGCGATGTGGCAGATGGTGCTCTCGTTGCCGTTTTTCGGGGCGGGAGCGCTATTGCTCGAGGAGATCGCCTGGGACCGCGTCGGTGCCGGACCGATCGCGGGACTGCTCTTTCAGGGCATCGTGATCGCCGGCGTGGGGTTCGCCGTGTCGTACCACCTGATGAAGCTCTACACGCCGAGCGTGATGATGAGCTTCAACTTCGTCTCCCCGATCGTCGGAGTCTTGCTCTCCGCGTGGCTGTTGGGCGACCGGATCGGCTCGCTCCTGCTCGCCGGGATGGCGCTGGTCGCGGTGGGGCTCTACCTCGTCACGCGACAGTCCCGGGCCGCCGGCTGATCGCCGCCCCGGATGCGGGAGCACGAATGTGCTCCACGTCGCGCCTCAGTTCAGGCGGGTCGCAATCGGGCGTAGCCGATCGATGCGCGCCTGAATGTCCGCTGCATCCTCGGCGAGCGGGGCGAGACGGAGGTAGTGGAGGTAGTCGTGATAGGCGGCTTGGTAACACTCGAGCCGAGCGAGCAAGTGCGCGCGTTCGCGCAGCGCTACGGAGTCTTTCGGATCGAGCGCGACCATGCGATTGGAGACGGCGAGCTGCCGGTCGTGATCCTTGCGCCCGGTATAAATCTGCTTCAGGTTGCGGAGGATCCGCATCGCGAGCTCCCGGCGTGAAGCCGACGCGGTCACCCGTGGCAGGTACTGCCGCGCGTGCTCTACGCTGCCGGCGAGCGGCGCCAGTCGCGCCACCAGCTCTGCGGGTGCGACGCGGGCGCCGCGGTTGAACGGATCGATGAAGACGCGCCTGGGCCCGGTCGATGCGACGAGGAAATGAGTCGGGAACGACACCGGTACGAGCGGCAGCCCAAGCCGCCAGCCGACCTCGAGATAGACTACCGAGAGCGTGATCGGAATGCCGGTTCGACGTTCGATCACCTCGTTCAGGAAGCTGTTGCGGGGGTCGCTGTAGTCGTCCTCGTTCCCCCTGAAGCCTTCCACCTCGAAGAGCTGCCGATCAAGCATCGCGAGCCGCTCCGGCAGCGGCATGGTGCGATCCGCCGCATCGGCGATCGCTTCCGCCGTCGCGTCGAGCCATGCAAGGTACACGCCCGCGTCGAGGTCGGGATACGCATCCGTCGCGATCGCGAGTGCGATCCGGGCGATATCGAGCGCCTCGTCCGGCTTGGCCACGAGGGTTTCAAAGTCTGGAGGTGACGGCTCCCGCATCTTGCCGGTGAGCGTATCGCACCGCTGGACTGGAGTAATTTGATCGAGATCAAGCACTGGGGACTGAGGGCAAGCGTCTCAGTTTGAAATTCTCCGAGGAAAGGTGCCGGTCCGATGACGAATCGTCTGGCCGGGCGCCGCCTCCTGTGTGTGTCACTCGGACCCGGCGAAATGGCGCCGGGCCGTTGCAATCACGCACAGGTATGTGAGGATCCCACCTATTCACTCAGACGCGGGCGGCCAAACCCTCGCCAGATCAAGCTATTGTATTCGGCAGGTGACCCGGCATCGCGGGTACCCGCACGTGATTGCAGGGCCGAATGTACACCCAATCGGCTGTATGGCGTAACCTTTGACGCGCCAACGCCTCGGATTTCAGGCTCCCCAGCTCAGACCGGAGGTGCGACCCGCAATGTGAACGTCACCGGTCCGTCGTTGGTGAGGGTGACCTGCATGTGGGCGCCGAATCGCCCGGTTTCGACGACGGGGTGCAACGCGTGCGCCCGGGACACCACGTGATCGAACAGACGCTCGCCGACATCCGGCGGCGCGGCGTTGGAGAGACTCGGTCGGGCACCCTTGCGGGTGTCGGCAGGTAGCGTGAATTGAGGGACGAGCAGAAGTCCGCCGCCGATGTCGGCGACGCTGCGATTCATCCTCCCCTGGGTATCGGGAAACACACGATAGCCGACGAGACGCTCGACCAGACGCCCTGCCTCGCGCTCGGTGTCTCCGCGCTCCACGCCGATGAGCACCATCAGGCCGTGATCGATGGCGCCGATGGTGTCCGTGCCGATCTCGACCTTCGCGCTTGATACGCGCTGGAGCAACCCGATCACCGCCGGCGCGCGCGCGCCGGGCGCTCGCCCCCTGAACAGCCGGCTCGCTCCGACCATGCAGCGCTCAAAGCCGCGGTCTCTTCCGGACGAAACGGGCGAACGCAGCACCCTTCCGCTGCATTCGCCCTTGTATGACCCTTGTGTCGCTCAGGCCGCGGCCTCTTTCGGGCTCTCGACGATCCGGGTCCCGAATTTCGCCGGCGAGACGACCTCAAGTACTTCGAAGTCTTCCGAGCACGCGATCTCGCGATGCCGGATCTGCGGCGGCTGCAGGATGCAGTCGCCCTTCTCGATCCTGTGCACGCCCTGCCCTTCGTACTCGAATTCGGCCCAGCCGTTCAGCACCAGCACGAGCTGAAAGTCGCAGTCGTGAACGTGCCAATGCTGGACCTCGTCCTGCATTTGCTTCCCGTTGGCCTTGATGATGTGCGCGATATAGTCGCCCCTGGTGCCGTCCTTGATACCGAGATCGCGGTAGTCGAAGATCTCGCGCAGCCCGGGGGTCCAGGCGGCGCCGTCGGCCTTCGCGTGGACGAAATCCCATTGCTTTGCCATGTCGGTCTCTCTCATCGCATCGAGGGTGGGGCGCCGATCATGGCACGTCGAGCCGGCGTCGTCTCGCCGGAAACACCCCGGCGAACGATGCCGATCACGCCGTGCGCCCCGGAGTTCAAGCCGAAACTCGCTCGCCCGGTGTCCAGCGTGCCGGGATGCTCGGATGACCCGCACACCGGAGACACAGATCCATCACCACACGCATCCATCACCGATCGAGCAACCGGTAGATCACCGGGCTGTACAAATGCCCGTACCCCTTGTCGATCGCTTCGATGAATCGCTGCTCCGCGAGCTTCGCGCCCCGCGCATCCACTCCTGTGCGCTCGGCCAGATCGAGCGCATAGCGCAGATCCTTCAACGAGTACGTCGTCGGGAACTGATCGTCGGGGTACTCCCCGCTCGTCATGTGGGCGCCGTGCTTGCGCATCACGTAGCTGTCCGCGGAGCCCTTGGACAGGATCTCGAACACCTTCGAGCGATCGACCCCGGCGCGGGTCGCGATCGCCATCGCCTCCGCGAGGGCCGAGACCGTCTGGAAGACGAGCATGTTGTTCATGAGCTTCATGACCTGCCCGTTTCCGACCCCGCCGCAGTGCGAGATCTCCGCGCCCATGCAGCGCAGGTACGGATCGATGCGCGCGAAGACCTCCTCGTTCGCGCCGACGGTGATCGCGAGGGTGCCGTTCTCCGCCGCCGGCACCCCGCGCGCGACCGGCGCGTCCGCGAAGTCCGCACCCTTCCCGGCCAGCGCGGCGGCGACCTCTCGATCGACCTCGACCGTCGCGGTGGTCATGTCGACGATGGTCTGGCCGGCCCGCGCATGCTCGATGAGGCCGTCCGGGCCGAAGCACACCTCGCGCACCTGCGGCTCCCCAGGCACGCACACGAACACCATGTCGGCGCGGGTGACGATGTCGGCGACGCTCGCGCCCGCTCCGACCCGGGCTCCAGCGCACTCCGCAATGCGCGCCGGCACGATGTCGTACCCGATCACGGGCTTTCCCGATGTACGCGCGAGGTTGCGGCACATGCGGCCCCCCATCACACCGAGACCGATGAAGCCGAGGGTTGAAGGTTCACTCACAGCCGGATTGACCGAACGCGTCACTGACCGAACGTCGGCGCTCCATCGGCCAGGTATCGCAGCTCTTCCTCGGTGGATTCCCGGCCGAGGATACGATTGCGATGCGGGAAACGGCCGAACCGTTCGATGATGTCGTGATGCTCGCGCGCGTAGTGCACGTTCCCGGTGAAGTAGTCGCGCCAAGCAACCTCCGTCTCGGCCGCGAGCGACCCGAACTGCTCGACGGATCGGCGCTGTATATCGAGGTCCTCGGCGTGCTGAAGCGGCATGTACAGGAAGATACGCTCGACCGGATCGAGGGAGCGGTCCTGGCCGGACTCGATGCCGGCGATACAGTGGGCGGCAGCCTGCGTGTCGTGCATGAATGCGGCCGGCGATCCGCGGTGGATGTTGCGCGGCATCTGATCGAGGAGGATCACGAGGGCGAGCCGCCCGTGCGGCGTCTCCGCCCAACCGCTCAGGGCGCCGCGCGCCGCGTCCTCGAGCACGGCGGTGAACCGGGCCGTGCATTCACGGTCGAACGCGGGATCGCTGCCAAACCAGACCGCGCCGCGGCGCTGCAACGCCTCGGGGCTCTGCGTCGCGTCCTCGAACCAGAACGAGAGCACGTTGTCGGGCGTCACCGCACCCACTGATCGATGCTCCTTACCATGACCGCACCTTACCATCGCGAATGTCGCTCGTCGCGATCGAGCCTCTCCCGACGAGCAATCCGCGGCGGCGGGTCATCATCCTGCGGCGATGAGGCGTATCCTGCGTCCGCGCCCGGGCCTCGCGATGAACAATCCACGACGGCGGGTCATCTCACCTTGGCAAGGCGCAACGGATGTCTCATACAAGGCGTGAACCGGAAGCAGACCGCGTGGAGCTCCTCCACTCCGGGGACGGCTGACATGGACGAGATGGTCATCCGTGCGATGGCGAAATGGCCGAACGTGCCGGCAGTATGGGGATGGCTGTCGCTCGATCGACGAGGCGCATGGAAGCTGAAGGGCGAGCCGATTCCGAACCGCGCCGCGGTCGAGTTCATCGCCCGCAACTATGCATCGGACCGCCAGGGACGATGGTTCTTCCAGAACGGTCCGCAGCGGGTGTTCGTCGACCTCGCGTACACCCCGTGGGTCTACTCGCTCGACGGGCGAGGAGCGCTCGTCACGCACACCGGCCGTGATTGTGGAGTCGTCGAGAGCGCGTGGATCGACGAAGCCGGCACGATGGTCCTGCTCGGCGAGCCCGGTCCCGGCATCGTGGACGACCGCGATCTGATGACGCTCTCCGATCGGCTCGCCAACGAGCACGGCAGGCCGGTGGAAGACGACCTCGTCGCCGCGTTCATCGCGAGCCCGCCGGGGTCGGAGCCGGTGCTTCGGCTCGAAAACGGCGGCGCCCACGTTCGGGTCGGGCGCATCGATTCCGGCGAAGTCGCCGAGTATCTGCACTTCGACCCGAATCCGGTCGAGGACGCAGCGGAAGCCGGCACGCCATGAGCTCCGCTCGGGGCGCCGGGGAGAAGCGCGGGTCAGCCTCAGTCGGATACGACGAGCTCTGAGAACCGCACCGAGAGGATGTCCTCGGTAGCGAGCGTGCCGCTCGCATTCCTGGTAATCAGTATCAGGGTCTGGGCGCCGTCGAGGCCGGCCGGGATCACCATGCGTCCGCCCGGTGCGAGCTGAGCGAGCAGTGCGGTCGGGATGAGTTCGGGCGCGGCGGCGACGAGGATCCGGTCGAACGGGGCGTGCTCCGCCCAGCCGGTGGAGCCGTTGCCGACCTTCACCTCGACGTTGTCGCACCCCTGCTCGGCGAGCCGCCGCATCGCGCTCCGCGCAAGCTCCTCGATGATCTCGACGCTGTAGATCTTCGACCCGAGACGGGCGAGCACCGCGGCCTGGTAGCCGAGCCCGGTACCGATGTCGAGGACGCGATCCCCCGGCCGGATGTCCAGCAGATCGGTCATCAGGGCGACGATGTAGGGTTGAGAGATCGTCTTTCCGAATCCGATCGGCAACGGAGTATCGAGATAGGCGAAAGTCCGCAGCTCGGCCGGAACGAATTCGTGACGCGGCACGTCCGCGATAACATCGAGGACTGCGCCCGACAGCTCCGGACAACCGGTTTCCGGACCCGCCATCCGCGCATGGACGACGATGGTGTCGACCATCATGCGGCGCAAGACGTCGAAGTCGAGGGACTCGCTCATCGCTCTCCGAACCCCCTTGGCGGATGCGGGACGAGGATAGCACCCGCCGCTTCACCGACTCGCATCGCGAACATGCCGCAATGGCGGCAACGAATCCCGCACGATCCAGAGAAAAAAACTCCGCCGGTATCGTCCCTGTCCCGCCGATGCACTACCATTGCCGCAGCGTGCACGCGTCCCCTGCCCAACGCCCCCCGGTGCTTGTTCGCCAAACCCTCTCCTCCGTCGCGGCGCTGCTCTCCTCGTACGGCCTGCTGCTGCTCGCGAACGGCCTGTTCGGGACCCTGATCGGACTGCGCACGCAGATCGAGAGCTTCTCGACGGCGGTGACGGGGCTGATCGTGGCCGCCTACTTCCTGGGCCTGTTCGCGGGAGGCATCCAGGCGGTGCGCGTGGTGGCGGCAGTCGGCCATATCCGCTCGTTTGCAGCGTTTGCCTCGATCATGTCGGTCACGGCGCTCGGGCTCGTCCTGGTCGTCGACCAATTCGCCTGGGCGGCGATGCGGTTCGTCGGCGGCTTCTGCATGGCCGGCATGATCGTGGCCACCGAGAGCTGGCTCAACGAACGCTGCACCAACCAGACGCGCGGACAGGTGATGGCGTTCTACATGATCACCAACTATCTGGCGGCGGGCTGCGGGCAGTTCATCCTGCCGCTCGGCGATCCGGCCGACTTCGAGCTCTTCTGCGTCGCGTCCATCATCTACTCGCTCGCGCTCGTGCCGGTGCTGCTCACGCGGGCGAGCGCGCCGAGGCCCTCGCCGCCGGAACGGGCCAGCATGCCGGAGCTGTGGAAGGTCTCGCCTCTCGGCCTGACCGGCGCGATGGCGGCCGGAGTCGTCAACACGAACTTCCAGGGGCTCGCGCCGGTGTTCGCCTACGGCGAGGGCTTCACCGTGACCCAGACGTCGATATTCATGGCGGCGGGGATCGTCGGCGGACTGGTGCTGCAATGGCCGATGGGCCGGCTGTCGGACCGGATCGACCGGCGTACCGTGCTGGCGGGAGTGGCGCTCGGAACCGCGGCCGCGTCGTTCGGTGTCGGACTCATCACCGAGCCCGGGGGCGGGACCTTCGCCGGCCTGATCGTGCTCGTCATTGCCTACGGCGGTCTGTCATCCACCGTGTACTCGCTGTGCGCCGCGCACACGAACGATTTCGCACCGCCCGACAAACTCGCCCAGACCGCCAGCGGGTTGCTGATCGCGTACGGCGTCGGTGCATCCGCCGGCCCGGTGCTGACATCGAATCTGATGGAGATGTTCGGCCCGTCCACTCTGTTCGTGGTCAACGCCGCGGTGCACGGAACGCTCGGCGTGTTCGCCCTGATCCGCATGTTCCGGCGCGCTCCGAAACCGAAGGCGCAGCAGCGTCCGATCGTCGTCTCGCCGGGCGGCCAGTTCACTTCCGGCCAGCTCTACACGTCGATGCGGGATCAGGCCGACCGCGATCTCGCGCAGATGACCGGCGCAGTGCGCAGCGATACGCAGAAGCGGCGCCCCGGAGGCTCACGACGATGAGGGCGTCCGGCGGGCCGCCGGGCGGGGCCGCTTGCTCAGACGCGGCTGAAGAGATAGTCCTGCATATCGTTTCCGAGCAGAAACGAATGCTGGAGACGGAACCCCCGCATGATCCGTTCCAATCCGAGAGGGAAGTGCTTCATGCCGTTCCGGGTGCCCATGCCCATGCGCTGGAAGCGAAGATGCTGCTCGTCGACGATCGTGAATCGTCCGGGCTCGTCCGGAATCGTCTCCCGGTTCGAGGTCAACATGTACAGGAGCGTCCCGGGACGGGAGTAGTGTCCGATCCGGCGCGCGACCGCACGGACCGTCGATGGGTCGAAATAATCGAGCAGATCCCAGGCGAGAATCGAATCGAAGCGGAGGCCGTCTCTGTACACGATCGCGCGCGCGACCGCGCCCTCGACGTCACGTTCTTCCTCCGGCGCGGACATGCCGGGATCGTCGGCCAGCGCATGCGGCAGATCCGCGACGTGGAGCACGCACGCAAATTGCGACAAGTAGTCGATGTTCGCCCCGCACGGCGACCCGAGATCGAGAATGTCCGGGCGCCGGATACTGGTGATTTGTTGCACGAACAGCTCAAGTCCCGGCGACTTGAACACCGCCTCCGATGAGAGAGGATCTACTGTGCGGCGAAGCATAGGCCAGGAGAGCGTACTCCCCGCCAACCAGATTCGATCAGCTCGCTTTCCCGGCTTCATCGGCCACGGGTGCGCCGAGCATGATGTCGGTGACCTTGCCCGCGCCTCCTGCGTCTGCCCCCTCCATATCGATCGCCCCCTTGAAACGGCATCCATCCTCGAGGGTGACCCTGGGCGCCACCATGTTGCCATGGACGCTACCGGTACGGGTGACGATGATCTGCTCCTTGCCTCGCAGCTCGCCCTCCACGGTGCCCTCGACCCTGATGGTCTTCGCGATGACGGTGGCGTTCACACGACCGTCCTTGCCGACGGTCACGAGATTCTTCTTCAACGTGATGCTTCCTTCGATCCGGCCCTGGACCACCAGATCCTCATCGCCAGTCATATCGCCTTGGATAAGAATCGACGGCCCGACGATCGAGTTCTCACTCTTTCGGGACGTGGCCGGAGGGCTGGGGTCGGCTTTGAGGCTCGGGGCTTCGCGGCGGCTCTCTATCGATCCACTCGGTTCGACGGGTTCGTTTCTCTTGTTGAACATCGCGGGTCTCCTTGGCCGGTCTCGTTGTTGAGTATCTCGGATCCACTCAGAGCGCTTCTTCATTGCCCGGGGCATCAAGTCGGCATGAGGGTGAGAGTATAGCCATAATTCGCGGGGCCACCACAGGAAGGCGCGGCATGAGCGAGCGACGATGACTCCGGCGCATCGGTTGACCGTGTACGAACGGGCCGGCTGCCATCTCTGCGACGACATGGTGGCCACCCTTGCGGAGTGGCAGGCGGAGCTCGGATTCGAGGTCGAGCGCGTCGATGTCGACAGTTCGCCGACGCTCGCCGCCCGCTACGGTGCGAAGGTGCCCGTCCTGGTACACGGCTCGCACGAAGTCTGCCATTTCTTTCTCGATCTCGACGCGTTGCGCCGCTCCGTGGGGGATGGAATGACCGATCCGTGCCACTCCCATGAACACCGAGGCTCGTTCAATTCGTCGGAAGATGGACACAGTCCGCTGCGAGATGCCGGCAGATACCCTCGTATCTACGCAATCGTCGGGATGATCCCCAGCGGCCGGGTGGCCACGTACGGACAGATAGCGGCGATCGAAGGCAGCGCCACCGCGCGCATGGTCGGCTATGCCCTGGCGGCACTCTCCGGGTCGGATCGGGCAGTGCCCTGGCAGCGGGTCCTCAATCGCACCGGCACCGTGAGCGAACGCAGCGGCGGCGGCGGAATCGCCCGCCAACGGCGGGCCCTCGAAGCCGAAGGGGCATTGTTCGACGCCGCGGGACGCATCGATTTCGACATCGTCGGCTGGGACGGCCCCGACATCGACTGGATCGAGAAGCACGGCTTTCATCCCGCGCCGCGGCCACGCTCGACCGAGCGGGGGCGCCGGAGATAGTCGGGGGCGCCCGGAGCGAAGAGTCGGCGCCTCCAGACGCCGGCGACACACACGGCTGACCGTCCCCGCCCGCTGCGGACTACAATAGCGCCGCGATGTCGGTGACCTGCATTACCTTCGATCTCGACGACACGCTCTGGGAATCAGGGCCGGTGCTCGCAAACGCCGAGGCGAAGTTCTACGAATGGATCGAGCGCACCTGCCCCGACATCGCTCACACCCACTCGTACGACGCTCTCGTCGCCCACCGACACGCACACTATGCGTCGATCCCCGAGGTCCGCCACGACCTCACCCGCGCTCGCCTGCGATGGCTCGAATCGCTGTTGCAGGCGTGGGGCTATGGATCGGATCTCGCAGAAACCGGATTCCGCGTGTTCTGGGAGCACCGCAACGCCGTCACCCTCTTCGACGACGTGCCGCGCGTGCTCGCAAAGCTGGGCGAGCGGTACGCAATCGGGGCGATTACCAACGGCAATGCCGACGTGCACCACATCGGAATCGGGCATCACTTCGATTTCGTGGTAACGCCGGCCGAGGCTGGGGCGGCGAAGCCCGATTCCGCCATCTTCGAGTTCGCGCTGCACGCGGCCGGCGCCTCGCCGGAGAGCGTCGTGCACGTCGGGGACGATCCCATGCGCGATGTCGCGGGTGCGGCAGCGCTCGGGCTGCGCACCGTATGGATGAACCCCGAGGGACTCCCCTGGCCGGAAGAGGGACTCCCCTGGCCGGAAGAAACCCGGCCGGACGCCGAGATCTCCTCCCTCGGCGCCCTCATCTGCATTGTCGACGCCTGGAACTGAACCCGCGCCATCCGCGTACCACCAAAGGGCCGCGCGCCTACACGCGGCGTCGCCAATGTCCGCCGCACACGCCGCTCGCACCGATTACCTTCCCTCTCAAGCCCGGCCCGAGGGCTCGCGCCGGACTCTCATGCCAGCAACTACGAGGGACATTGTCATGGGTATGTGGAAGCATCTGGTGACGGCCGTCGCGTTCGGGCTCTCGAGCCTCGTGTTCGCGGCCGAACCGGCCGAACCGGTCGACGTCAACACCGCGAGCGCGGACACGCTGGCAGAGGCCATTCACGGAGTCGGCCTCAAGCGTGCCCAGGCGATCGTGCTCTATCGAGAGCAGCACGGCGCGTTCTCCTCCGTCGATCAGCTTGCGCAGGTGCAAGGAATCAGCGCGAAGACCGTCGAGAGGAATCGTGACCGTCTCACCACCGGCGCCTCCCAGTGAAGCAGCCGGCCGGGCTGGGGCACGATCCTGCGCCTCAGCCCGGGCATCCGGCGCAGAGCCTGCGATCCAGTGCTTCGAGCCGGTCCGGGGTACCGACGTCGATCCATTCTCCCCGATGGTGCTCACCGTTCAGCGTCCCTGCCTCGATCGCGTCACGTAGAACCGCGGCAAGCGGAAACCGCGCGCTCCGGCGGGCCGCGAACAACCGAGGTCGATAGCAGCCGATCCCGCTGAACGTGAGTCGATCGCTCGCCGCCTCGATGACCTTCCCGTTTGGCGCGAGCGCGAAATCTCCGTCCGGGTGGTGCGCAGGGTTGTCGACCAGCACGATATGCGCATCGCCCGATCCCACCGCTCGGAGCGTCTCGAAGGGATAGTCGCCCCAGACATCGGAGTTGACGGCAATGAACTGCTCATCACCGAGCAACGGCAGCGCATTGCGGATGCCTCCGCCGGTATCGAGGGCGCCTTCCGGTTCACGCGAATACCGGATGCGTACGCCGAACCTCGACCCGTCGCCCAACCGCGCTGCGATCTTCTCGGCGAGCCATGCGAGGTTCACCACCATGTCACGAAAGCCGGCGGCGGCGAGTCGCAGAATCTGGTGCTCGATGAGCGTCCGGCCGCCGACTTCGAGCAACGGCTTCGGCACGCGGTCGGTCAGGACGCCCATGCGCTCGCCCCGGCCCGCGGCAAGGATCATTGCCTTCATCCGCTACCGCCGATGTCCTGCTTCAGCCGAAATCCCACGCCGTACCGCATGCGTGCGACTCACGACGTCGAACTCTTCGAGCACCCGCATGACCGCTTCGGTCTCCGGGTAGCGCGGCGAGACCTCGGCGAGATAACCCAGCGTGAGCGGCAGATCATCGAGATAGCGAGGCTTGCGGTCACGATGCCACAGCCTCGCGAAGATACCGGCGATCTTCAGATGACGCTGGACTCCGGTGAGATCGAACCAGCGTCGAAACCGCTCCCGGCCGGCGCCGACGAGGCGACGGGCGACGGCGCGGTCATGGTAGGCATCGACCCAGCCTGCGACTCGATCCTCTGGCCAGCGGACGTAGACGTCGCGCAGCAGGCTGACGAGATCGTAGGTGACCGGCCCATCCACCGCGTCTTGGAAGTCGATCACGCCGGGGTTGTGGCCGTCCACGTGCATGAGGTTGCGCGAGTGATAGTCACGATGGACGAATGCCTGAGGCTGCTCCTTGCAGACCCGGATCAGGGCTTCGAACGTACCATCGAGCGCAAGCGAGAGTGTGTCGTCGAGCTCGATTCCGAGGTGGCGCGCGACAAACCAGCGCCGGAAGAGATCCAGTTCGTCGCGCAGCCTGCGCTCATCGTATCGGGGGACCTGGCCTTGGCCGACGTGGCACTGCATGTCGAGCAGCGCCTCGAATGCATCCGCGTAGAGGGCATCGGCGTTCTCGTCGTCGATCACGTCGAGATAGCAGCGCGATCCGAGATCGTCGAGCAGCAGGAAGCCTTGCTCCACATCCGCCGCGTGCAACGCCGGCGCGTTGACGCCGGCGCTGCGCAGCAGACCGAGCACCGAGACGAACGGCCGACAGTTCTCCATCGGCGGCGGCGCGTCCATCGCAATCCGCGTCCGCGAGCCGGTACGCACCCGGAAGTAGCGGCGGAAGCTCGCATCTTCGGATGCAGACTCGAGCCGAAACGCAGAGGTCGCAAGCGTATTGCGCAGCCACGCCGCGAGCGCGACGCCGCGCGAGTCGAGTCCATCCGGGTCCGTCATCGGGCCAGTCCGGGGGCCGGTCAGTCCCCACTCGCCGCAGCCACTGGCGCGGCTCGCGGCGCCGACGCCAGCGGCTCGGCCCTGACCCGGACGCGCTCCTCCTCGATGATGTATCCGAGCAGTCGGGTCAGTGCGTACACCGCGTCGATGCTCGGCGTCGGCGTCCCGGTCAGCCGGCCGAGCTCCGCTACCGCACCGATGAGCGCGTCCGTCTCCAGCGCCTTGCCGGACTCGGCGTCCTGCAGCATCGACGTCTTGTGCCTGCCGACCCGTTCCGCACCGGCGATGCGCTTCTCGAGCGACACCCGGAACGAGATTCCGAGCTTTGCCGCGACATCCTGCGCCTCGGTCATCATCTTCGCGGCGAGATCGCGGGACGGAGGGAACTGGCAGATATCGACCAGGGTCGCGTGGGTGAGCGCGCTGATCGGGTTGAAGGAGAGATTGCCCCACGCCTTGAGCCAGATTTCCGAGCGGATGTTCTCCAGCACCGGCGCCTTGAATCCCGCGCGCTGCAGCACTGTGGACAGTGCGCCCACCCGTTCCGTGCTTTCGCCGTCGAGCTCGCCGACCGGGAACCGCGTCCCTTCGATATGGCGGATCCTGCCTGGCGCGGTGATCTCCGCCGCGGGATACGCGATGCAGCCGACGATCCGTTCCGGCGCAATCGCATCCGCAATCGCCCCGCCCGGATCGAGCGAGTCGAGCACCGTCCCGTCGAGCGGTCCGCCGTGACGCTGGAAGTACCACCACGGGATCCCGTTCTGGGTTGTCAGTACGACGGTCTCCGGACCGAACAGAGAAGGTAGCTCGCCGGCGATCGGGGCAAGCTGGTGCGCCTTGACCCCAAGGATCACCACGTCCTGGGGGCCGCATTCCTTCATGTCGCTGGTCGCGGCGATATCCGTGGCATGAACGATGTCGCCGTCGTTCATCGTCACCTCCAGCCCCCGAGCATGGATCGCCTCCAGGTGGACGCCCCTCGCAATGAGCGCGACGTCCTCACCGGCCACCGCGAGTCTTGCCCCGAGCAACCCCCCGATTGCCCCTGCCCCAACGACACAGATCTTCATGATGCCGCCTCTCCTGCGCAGTCATCCCGACCGGCATGCGCCGCCGGTCGCGTTCATCGTCATCACGAGTACTTACCGTGCCCGATCAATTCATCTGCTTACATTGAATTTGTCAATGTTGAACATTGCGGTTCAGTCAGCGTTCGCTCCCGAGGTAGAGCCAGGTCTCCACCACCGTGTCGGGATTCAGCGACACGCTCTCTATCCCCTCGTCCATCAGCCAGCGCGCGAGATCGGGGTGATCGGACGGTCCCTGACCGCAGATCCCCACGTACTTTCCGTGCTTGCGGCAGGCGGCGATCGCCCGGTGGAGCAGCGCCTTCACGGCGGGGTCGCGCTCGTCGAACCGCGACGCCACCAGCTCGGAGTTCCGGTCGAGGCCCAGCGTCATCTGGGTCAGATCGTTCGAGCCGATGGAGAAGCCGTCGAAGTACTCGAGGAACTCCTCGGCGAGGATCGCGTTCGACGGCACCTCGCACATCATCACGATTCTGAGGCCGTTGCGGCCGCGCTCGAGGCCGTTGCGGGCAAGCAGATCCACGACCTCGCGCGCTTCGTCGAGGGTACGCACGAACGGGACCATGAGCTCGACGTTGGTGAAGCCCATCTCGTCGCGAACCCGGCGCATCGCCCGGCACTCCAGCTCGAAGCTCGCGCGGAAGTCGTCCGACAAGTAGCGTGACGCCCCGCGGAACCCGAGCATCGGGTTCGCTTCGCCGGGCTCGTAGAGCTCGCCGCCGATGAGGTTGGCGTACTCGTCGGACTTGAAGTCCGACAGGCGAACGATCGCGGGCTTGGGATGGAACGCGGCCGCGATCGTCGCCACGCCTTCCACCAGCTTCTCGACGAAGAACGACTCCGGGCTCTCGTAGCCCGCGATCCGTTCGCGCACGCGCTCCCAGACCGCCTCGGGGAGCCGGTCGAAGTCGAGCAACGCCCGTGGGTGCACGCCGATCGAGTTGCTGATGATGAACTCGAGCCGCGCGAGCCCGACTCCGGCATTGGGCAGGGCCCGGAGCGAGAACGCACGGTCCGGGTTGCCGACGTTCATCGCGATCTTGAACGGAATCTCCGGCATCGTCTCCACGTCGAGCCGGCGCAGCTCGAAGTCGAGCCTCCCCGCGTAGACGAACCCGGTGTCGCCCTCGGCGCAGGAGACGGTCACCTCGGCCCCCTCCTCGACCGACCGGGTCGCATCGCCGGTGCCGACCACCGCGGGGATCCCGAGCTCGCGGGCGATGATGGCGGCGTGGCAGGTCCGCCCGCCGCGGTTGGTCACGATGGCGGCGGTGCGCTTCATCACCGGCTCCCAGTCGGGATCGGTCATGTCGGTGACGAGGACGTCGCCGTCGCGCACCTTGTCCATCTCCCCCGCATCCAGCACCAGCCGCGCCGTGCCCGCGCCGATACGCTGGCCGATGCTCCGCCCCTCGGCCAGCACCTCGCCGCGCTCCTTGAGCTCGAAGCGTTCGACTACCTGCCCCGCGATGCGGCTCTGCACCGTCTCGGGGCGGGCCTGGAGGATGTAGATGTGCCCGTCCACACCGTCCCGCGCCCACTCGATGTCCATCGCCCGGCCGTAGTGGCGCTCGATGGCCACCGCGTATCGGGCGAGTGCGATGATTTCGTCGTCGCTCAACGAGAACCGGCGCTGGTCGCCGAGGGCGACGTCGACGACCGCGACCCGCTCGGCCGGATCGTCGTGATAGATCATCTTCAGCGACTTGCTGCCGCGCTCACGGCGCAGGATCGACGGGCGCCCTGCTTCGAGCGTCGGCTTGTGCACGTAGAACTCGTCGGGGTTGACCTGGCCCTGCACCACCATCTCGCCGAGCCCCCACGCCGCGGTGATGAACACGACGTCCTCGAACCCCGACTCGGTGTCGATGGTGAAGGCCACGCCGCTTGCGCCCAGATCGCTTCTCACCATGCGCTGGATTCCGGCCGAGAGCGCGACGTCCTCGTGCGCGAAGCCCTGGTGGGTGCGATAGGCGATCGCGCGGTCGTTGAACAGCGAGGCGAACACCTCGCGGACCGCGTCGACCACTGCGCCCTCGCCGCGTACGTTGAGGAGCGTCTCCTGCTGCCCCGCGAAGGAGGCTTCAGGCAGATCCTCCGCGGTGGCGGAGGAGCGTACCGCCACCGCGAGCCCCGGCGTACCGGCCGACATCTGCGCATAGCGTGCGCGCAGCTCGCGTTCCAGTGCACCGGGCAGCGGCGTCGTCTTCATCCACCCGCGGATCTCGTCGCCGGCGGCTGCGAGCGCTCGCACGTCGGCGACGTCGAGGCCGGCGAGCCGGCGCCGGATCCGGTCGGCGAGCCCATCGCGGGCGAGGAATTCGCGAAACGCGTCCGCGGTCGTCGCGAACCCTCCGGGCACGCGTACCCCGGCCGCCGACAGCTCACCGATCATCTCGCCGAGGGACGCGTTCTTGCCGCCCACCCGGGCCACGTCGGTCATGCGCAGGGTGTCCAGAGGGACGGTCCGTTCCATGCGTGCTCCACTCCTGTTCGGCCCGTCACCGCCGGTGAATCGGGGGATGCGCAGAATACCCGCTCCATCGCACGAATTCGGCTCGCCGCCACCCGGAGCTACAGGGTCACTTCACGCTAAAGTGCCCGACGGATATCGAAAGCCCGAATAGCACTCCCGGATTCCGGCAGGTGCATTGGTGCAGTCACCCGTCCTCGCGCGGAGGCATCCGATCCGAATGCCGCATCGAAGGCTCCCGGGGGTTCCAGATTGATCCTCGCGCCGGCATCCGGCCAGTGCGCCGGTTATGATGCCTCGTGCGCCGTCCGGGAGCCCGTCCCCACGATCTCGCATGCGCGCTCGACCTGCCGGACCACGGGCCGGAATTTCACCCGATCATCATTACTCGGCGCCAGGACATGACCGCCACCGCGAACCAGCATGAAGAGGAAGCGCGCTGGCCGACGCTGAAGCCGCCGCTCAAATGGGCAGGCGGCAAGCGCTGGCTGGTGCCGCGTCTCAAGACACTCTGGGGCGGATTCACACGCCGGCGTCTGGTCGAGCCGTTCTGCGGCGGACTCGCGATCACGCTCGGTCTCAATCCCCGCCGGGCGCTGCTCAACGACGTGAACCCGCACCTGTTCAACTTCTATCAACACCTGCGGCGCGGACTCGTCGCCAAGATCCCGATGAAAAACGAGAGCGATCTCTACTACCAGCATCGCGCCGAGTTCAACCGGCTGGCGGTGACCCGGCGCGGCAGCGCAAGCCACAAGGCAGCAGAGCTGTTCTATTACCTCAACCGCACCGGATTCAATGGACTGTGCCGCTTCAATCAAAGCGGAAGGTTCAACGTACCGTTCGGACGCTATGGAACGATACGCTACACAACCGATTTCAGGCCATACGTCGAGCCGCTCTCGCGATGGACCTTCACCGGCGACGACTTCGAGTCGATCGTGGTATCGCCCAAAGACTTCATCTACGCCGACCCGCCTTACGATGTCCAGTTCCGCGAGTACGCGAGCGACGGCTTCGACTGGGACGCACAGGAACGCCTCGCGGCATGGCTCGCCCGGCACCCTGGTCCGGTAGTGGCGTCGAATCAGGCCACGGATCGAATCGTGGAGCTGTACCGCAGCCTCGGGTACAAGGTGGAATTCCTCGACGGGCCTCGCAAAATCAGCCGCACCGGCGACCGCAGTCCAGCACAGGAGATCCTGGCGACCCGCAATATCGAATGAGTCCAGCCGGAACACTACGCAGGCGCCGGCTCATTGCCGCACCTCGATACCGCGCCGGGCAAGATGCCTCTTCGCCTCCGCGATGCCGTACTCCCCGAAGTGAAAGATGCTCGCCGCGAGCACCGCATCGGCGCCGCCTTCGGTGATCCCGTCGGCGAGATGGTCCAGGGTGCCGACGCCGCCCGATGCGATGACCGGCACCGGCACCGCGGCGCATACCGCTCCGGTCAACGCCAGATCGAACCCGTCGCGCGTGCCGTCGCGGTCCATGCTCGTGAGCAGAATCTCGCCGGCTCCACGCTCGGCCATGCGCCCGCACCAGGCGACGGCGTCGAGCCCCGCAGGCCGCCGCCCGCCGTGGGTGAACACCTCCCACCGCGGTGAGCCGTCGCGCGCGTCTTCGATCCGTTTCGCGTCGACCGCGACGACGATGCACTGCGACCCGAAACGCCCCGCGGCGCGGGCGACGAGCTCCGGTTCGAAGACCGCCGCGGTGTTGATTGACACCTTGTCTGCGCCCGCGTTGAGGAGGCGCCGGATGTCGCCGGTGCTGCGAACGCCGCCGCCAACCGTGAGTGGGATGAACACTTCGGCCGCGACGGATTCGACGACCGCGAGCATCGTGTCGCGCTCGTCGGACGATGCGGTGATATCGAGGAAGCAGAGCTCGTCGGCGCCCTGCTCGTCGTAGCGCCGCGCGACCTCCACGGGGTCTCCCGCGTCGCGAATCTCGACGAATTTCACGCCCTTGACGACCCGCCCGGCATCGATGTCGAGGCAGGGAATGATGCGCTTGGCGAGCGCCATCGCGTCACGCACCACACATCGCGGGGTTCGCCGCGCACAAACCGGCCATCAGCCGCGGCTCGACCTCGGCCCGGCTATCGCGCCGTTGCAAGTGAGCGGCTGGACCCGTGCATGCGCCGGACATGAATCGCAAGGCCGGCGTCATCGGCTCAATCGGGGATTCAATCGGACGCAAGTTCGTCGGCGAGCCGCTGCGCCTCGGCGAAATCCAGGGTGCCTTCGTAGATCGCACGTCCCGTGATCGCGCCCACGATGCCCTCGTCTGCGACCGCGCAGAGCGCGCGCACATCGTCGAGATCGCGGATCCCCCCCGAAGCGATGACCGGCACCGAGACCTCGCGCGCAAGATTGGCCGTCGACTCGACGTTCACCCCGCTCATCATCCCGTCACGGCCGATGTCGGTGAATACGAACGCCTCCACCCCGTCGCGCTCGAAATGCCGGGCAAGATCGACGAGATCGTGGTTGGACAGCTTCGACCACCCGTCGACGGCGAGGCGTCCGTCCTTTGCATCGAGGCCGACGATGATGTGTCCGGGAAACTCGACGCAGAGGTCGGCAATGAAGTGCGGCGCCGTGACCGCCTTGGTTCCCAGGATGACGAACTGCACGCCGGCCTGGATGTACGTCTCCACCGTCTCCTCGTCGCGGATGCCGCCCCCGACCTGGATCGGTATGTCGGGATGTGCCTCGACGATGTCATGGATGACCCCGGCGTTCTTCGGCTCACCGGCGAACGCTCCGTCGAGGTCGACGATATGAAGCCGGCGGGCGCCAGCCTCGACCCAGCGTGTCGCCATCGCGACCGGGTCGTCGGAGAACACGGTCGCCGTGTCCATGCGCCCTTCGCGCAGGCGCACGCACTTGCGATCCTTGATGTCGATGGCGGGAATGAGAAGCATCTTGCTCGTGTCGCCGGAATTGCTGGAGATGCTCCCGGCGTCAGGTCGCTCTCCCTTGCCGCAGATACTAATCAGGTGCTTGCCAAAGTGCCAGATGCAATCTCAGACATGTCTGGAGCCGATATCCGCCCGGACTTCCAAGGAAGCGCCAGCGCCCTTCCTGGCCGCCCTGGGCTGCATATCGAGCCACGACTTCGAGAAATGGCGGTTGACGGCCCCGGCGTCGTGCCCACGGAACCGAATCGGGCAAAATTGACGCGCATCACGCATAAAGCTCGCGACGAATGCAACGAGTAGCGAGTGTGCGATTCCCGGCGTCGTCAACCGGAAGTTTTGTCTCGCCTGCCGCGTGCAGTAAAGTTTGCGCCTGACCGGAGGGCACGATGGCGCACAAGTTGGAGGTGTTTCAGTCGGACTGGGCGATGGAGCGGCGCAGCCCGGACGGTTTCGAGTGGTCGTTGGAGGAGAAGTTCGCCAAGATCGCTTCCGCCGGTTACGCGGGTATGTCGATCGACATGGGATCGGGCGACTATCCGACCGTGGAACAGGCCGGGCCGCTGTTCGGCGATTACGGGCTGGCGAACATCCTGGTCGCCTTCCCCCGCGAGGTGGAGGACCTGAAGCCCGTCTTCGACATGGCGAACGAACTCTCCAGCCGCTTCGTCGCTATCAACGCCCGGACCTTTCCCTGCACGCCGGACGAAGGCGCCGACTATGTTCGCCGCAGCTTGGCGCTGGCGGCCGCCATGGGCGTGGAGGCCCATTTCGAGCTTCACCGCTACACGCTCACCAACGATCTTTTCTACACCGTACAGGTGATGGACCGGGTGCCGGAGATGGAGATTGTCTGCGATCTCTCCCATGCGGTGGTGAGCCGCGAGGTGGCCCTGCCGCTTGACGACGTACACCGCGAAGCCTTCGACAAGGTGATAGCCCGCTGCGCCGGCCTGCAGGGGCGCATCGCCACCCGCGAGCAGATCCAGGTCGCCGTCCACTGGCGCCAACACGAGGAATGGGCTGCGCTGTTTCATGGCTGGTGGGAGAGCGCCATGCGCCAGTGGCGCGCGCGCAAGCCGGATGGTGCGGCGATGAACTTCCTGTGCGAGCTGGGTCCGCCGCCCTATGCCATCGTCGGTGAGGACGGACATGAGCTGGCGGATCGATGGGATCAGGCACTGATCCTGAAAGACTGGGCCGAGTCCACATGGGCCACGCTGGACGCTCAGGGCGCATGACCGCCCTGCCCGTCTGCGAAGTCGACACCGCGCTACGTCTCGGCCGCTATTTCGGCAATGGCGCGACACTCTGGATCGATCTGCAGAGCCAGTACGACATTGGGCCGGTCGAACGGGAGCGTGGCGACAAGATCGCGCAACGACTATGTCCGGCGGACGCCGCGTGACATCTCCGGCCGGCTACGAATCCGCGCCGACCTCGGACAACTCCACCCATCGACCCTTTGTCGGGATGGAGGCATTGCCGAACAAGAAGGACTGATTCGGTTCTTTCGGTGTCCGACCCGCACGAGGGCGCCGCCGTGTCTTTCCGCAATGCTGGCAATTGATTCAGGGAACCGGTCGAACCCGCAGTTCCGAGGGCCGTCAACCGGTCCAGCGGCCAAGGGCGGCGTCCAGCAGATCCATGCGATCGCTGCCGAAGAAAAGCTTGCCGTACCGCGCGGGGGCGTTCCGCCTCGCCGTCAGTGCGCCTCGTCCCAGTTGTTCCCTTCACCGATGTCGACGACCAACGGCACCGCGAGATCCGCCGCACCGCTCATTTGCTCGCGGATGAACGGCGTTACGTCGCCGACCGCTTCGTGGGCCACCTCGAACACCAGCTCGTCGTGCACCTGCATGATCATGCGCACCGGCGCCTTCGAATCGGTGATCCATGCGTCGAGGATCAGCATCGCGCGCTTGATGATGTCGGCCGCGGTCCCCTGCATCGGAGCGTTGATCGCGGTCCGCTCCGCGTACTGGCGGCGGTGGACGTTGCTCGACCTGATCTCGGGCAGGTACAAGCGCCGGCCGAAGACTGTCTCCACGAACCCACGCTCGCGCGCACTCTCGCGCGTCTCGTCCATGAACGCCTTGACCCCCGGATACCGTGAGAAATAGCGATCGATGTAGCGTTGCGCCTCGCCGCGATCGATCCCGAGCTGGCGGGCGAGCCCGAACGCGGACATGCCGTAGATCAGCCCGAAATTGATCGCCTTCGCGCTCCGGCGCTGCTCGTCGCTGACCACCGCACCACCGCCCGCGAACACTTCGGCCGCCGTCGCCCGATGGATGTCGGCGCCGGATGCGAATGCGTCGAGCAGCCCTTTGTCGCCGGAGAGATGGGCCATGATCCGAAGCTCGATCTGGGAGTAATCCGCCGCGACGAGCGCAAATCCGGAGTCCGCGACGAATGCCTGGCGGATGCGCCGGCCCTCGTGGGTGCGCACGGGGATGTTCTGCAGGTTCGGATCCGATGACGAGAGGCGCCCAGTGGAGGCGACCGCCTGGTGGTAGCTCGTATGGACCCGCCCGGTGCCGGGGTTCACGCACGCCGGCAAGGCGTCGGTGTACGTCGACTTCAGCTTGCTCATCGCCCGGTGGTCGAGGATGAGCTTCGGCAGCTCGTGCTCGAAGGCGAGCTCCTGCAGCACCGACTCCGCCGTCGACGGCTGGCCCTTGGGGGTCTTCGCGATCACCCGAAGCCCGAGCGTGTCGAAGAGGATGGCCCGGATCTGCTTCGCGGACCCGAGGTTGAACGGTCCGCCGGCGCAGGCGTGGGCGGACGCCTCGATCTCGCGCATCCGCTCCGCGAGCTCGGTGCTCTGCATGTTCAGCAGTCCGATATCGATCCGTACTCCGTTGCGCTCGATGCGCGAGAGCACCGGCACGAGCGGGATCTCTATCGTGTCGCACAGCGTTGCGAGGGATGCATGCTCTTCGAGACGCGGGCGCAGCACCCGGTGAAGCCGCAGGGTGACGTCGGCATCCTCGGCCGCGTACGGCCCCGCGGTCTCGATCGGGACCTCGTTGAACGAGAGCTGCTTCGCGCCCTTGCCCGCGACGTCCTCGTAGTGGATGGTGCGATGCCCGAGATACTTCAGCGCCAGCGAATCCATGTCGTGCCGCGTCGCGGTGCTGTCGAGCACGTACGACTCGAGCATCGTGTCGAACGCGACCCCGGCAAGCCGGATGCCCGCGCGTGCGAGCACGCTCATGTCGTACTTGAGGTTCTGGCCGATCTTCGCCGGCCGCGCGGACTCGATGATCGGGCGCAGCTTCTCGAGCACCATCTCTCGCGCGAGTTGAGCCGGCGCTCCCGGATAGTCGTGCCCGAACGGGACGTACGCGGCGCGCCCGGGCTCGACCGAGAACGACACCCCGACCAGCTCCGCCCGCATGTAGTCGAGACTCGTGGTCTCGGTGTCGAACGCGATCTCCGAAGCGGCGCCGAGACGCTCGATCCAGGCGTCGAGGGCGGCTTCGTCGAGCACCGTCTCGTAATCCGCGGCGAGCGCGTCAGCCTGCGCCTCATCGTCCGATTCGAGGATCTCCCCGAGCCAGGACTTGAACTCGAGCTCGCGGTAGAGCGTCTTCAGTGTCTCCACGTCCGGCTCGCGGAGCTCGAGATCGAGCGGGCCGACGTCGAGCGCCACGTCGCGGCAGATCGTCACCAGCTCCTTCGAGAGCGGGATCTGTTCGAGGCTTGCGCGCAGGTTCTCCCCGACCTTGCCCTTGATCTCGCCGGCGTGCGCGACGAGGTTCTCGATCGTCCGGTACTCGGCGAGCCACTTCGAGGCGGTCTTGGGCCCTACCTTCGGGACCCCGGGGACGTTGTCGACCGTATCGCCGACCAGCGCGAGATAGTCGACCATTGACTCCGGCGGCACACCGAACTTGGCCGTCACCCCGGACGCATCGAGGACCGCCCCGTCCATGGTGTTGACCATGGTGACGTAATCGTCCACGAGCTGGGCCATGTCCTTGTCGCTTGTGGAGACGAGCACGTCGAGCCCCGCCTCCTTGGCGCGTTCCGCGAGGGTGCCGATGACGTCGTCGGCCTCCACCCCCCCCACTTCGAGCACCGGGAAACCGAGCGCTCGCACGAGCGCATGGATCGGCTCGATCTGGGCGCGCAGCTCCATGGGCATCGGCGGGCGGTTCGCCTTGTACTCCGCATACAGATCGTCGCGGAACGTCTTGCCCTTCGCATCGAAGATCACCGCCGCGAGCTCAGGTGCGACCTCCGCCTCGAGACGCTTCAGCATGTTCGTCATGCCGTACGCAGCGCCGGTGGGATCTCCCTTGGAGTTGGTGAGCGAGGGCATCGCGTGAAACGCGCGATACAGGTAGGAAGAGCCGTCCACCAGGACAAGACAACGGCGCGTCGCGGACATGGAGCCTTCGCCTGCTGGTCATTGGGCGCTGGCGGCGCGGGGACGGTCAGTATATCCGCTCCGAAGCCGTCGCCGCAGGGCCTCGACGCGCCTCCGGTTCGCGCCGAAGTCCCAGATGGCGAGCCGCGACGCGGAGCGGACGTGGATCACGCCGCCCGTAAGGCAGAGGCGGCACTCGAGGTCATCGACGAACCCGATCCGGGTCCGGCAGGCCGCGTGGAGATAGTCATCCGTCGCGTCGACGATGACGGTCCGCGGCGCGCCGGCCAACAGGCTCTTCAATCGGGCGAAGGTAGCGGCGGGATCCCCCGATACGGCGAACGGCTCGACGCGATTGAGAGCCAATGCGTCGTCGCGACTGCAGACGCAGATGGGGAGATACGTACAGGGTGAGAGCTGATCAGGCACGTCGTCCACCTGCCGCACGGCATTGTTCGCAAGGGTGCCTCGGAACTTGCCGTGCAGGGCCCGGAGGTCGGCATTCTACGCCATAGCGCTCAGGCCACCAGGAACCACGCCCCGAGGCCGAGCAGGGCGAGGAACCCGACCACGTCGGTCACCGTGGTGAGGATCACCCCGCCGGCCAGGGCCGGGTCGATGTTCAGGCGCTTCAGCAGCATCGGGATCCCCGCTCCGGACAGCGCCGCGCAGACGAGATTGATCGCGAGCGCCGCGCCGGCCACCAGCGCGAGGCCCAAGCTGCCGAACCAGAGCCCCGCGACGAGCCCCACCACTCCCGCCCAGACCGCGCTGTTGATCAACCCCACCCACAGCTCGCGCGACATCAACGAACCGAAGTTCGCGGCGCTGATCTGGCCGAGCGCGAGGGCGCGGATCACGATGGTCAGGGTCTGGCTGCCGGCGACGCCGCCCATGCTCGCTACCACCGGCATCAGTACCGCGAGCGCGACCAGCTCCTGAATCGTCGCCTCGAAGCGCCCGATCACCCATGCCGCCACGAACGCCGTCGCGAGATTCGCCGCCAGCCACAGCGCCCGGCGCCGCGCCGCGACGAGCACCGGAGCGAACAGGTCGTCCTCCTCGTCGAGACCCGCCATGCTCATGAGGGAGTGGTCGCCCTCGTCGCGGATGACGTCGACAACGTCGTCGATCGTGATCCGGCCGAGCAACGTCCCGTTCGCGTCCACGACCGGGGCGGTCAGAAGGTTGAGCTGCTCGAACAACCGAGCGACCTCCGCGTCGTCCATGTCCACGGACACCGCCGGCAGATCGTCCATGACGAGCTCTTCGACGGTCCGCTCCGGCTCGTTGATCAGGAGATCGGCGAGCCGAAGCGAGCCGATGTAGCGGTTCTCGCGATCGACCACGAACAGCCGGTTGGTCTTCTCGGGGATCTCCCCGCGCCGGCGCAGGAACCGGGTCACCACCTCGAGGCTCACGTCGGGACGGATCGTCACCACGTCGAGATTCATCAGCCCGCCGGCAGTGTCCTCCTCGTAGCGCAGCACCGATTCGAGCCGGGACCGCTCCTGGGCGTCGAGCGCGGTGAGCACCTCCTCGATGACGTTCTCGGGGAGATCCTGGAGCAGATCCGCCGCATCGTCGGTATCGACGTCCTGCGCGATCGCTGCGAGCGACTCGGGGTCGAGCTCGGCGAGCCGGACCGCGCGCACCGCGTCTTCCGCCTCGGCGAAGACCTCGGCGTGAATCTCCGGATCGATGACCGACCAGACCACGCCGCGCGCCGCGGGCGGAAGCGATTCGAGCACGAGCGCGATCTCGGCCGGGTGCATCCCGTCGAACAGCGCGCGGAAACCTTCGAGTGATCGCGTCTCGAGCGCTCTGTGCACGCTCTCGAGATGCTCCACGTGACGATCTTCTTCCGGTAGATGGTTCATGGGATGGCCGTCCGGTTGGAGCTGCGCATGCTGCGCGCGGACTGGCGAGTGGCGCCCGCGGCGTCGAGGAGTGCGGATTATACGGTGGTCGCCGGGAACCCCGGAGCGGGGCGGCGCTCAGCTTCCGGTTCGATTCAGCTCGTCGACGAGCGCAAGGCGTGTCGTGGAACGTATGGAGCGCAGGATGCGCCGAGTGAACTTTCGGGCCAAAGCGATCCGCGTCTCGCCGATGATCTGCTTCACCTCGAGCAACGCGTTCGGGTGCACCGAGAACTCCCGCAATCCCATCCCGAGGAGCAGCTTCGTATAGCGCGCATCCCCGGCCATCTCTCCACACATCGCAACGGGAATGCCGGCCTTGCGCCCCGCTGCGATGGTGATCGCGATGAGCCGCAGCACCGCCGGATGCAGCGGATCGTAGAGATAGCTCACCTCGTCGTCGATGCGATCGATGGCGATCGTGTACTGGATGAGATCGTTCGTCCC